>DASYCL010000579.1:0-4016 GCA_036500245.1 Polyangiaceae bacterium
GGCCGGTGCTCCACCGCCGCCTCCGCCGCCGGCACCTCTGCCCGCCGCTGGCGCGCCGCCGCCAGCCGCACGTGCTGCGGCCCTGTTGAGCCGTCCGGTCAGCGTGCCGCCGCCGTCGCTTCCGCGCGCGCCGCTGCCGCCACCGCCCAAGACCGCGCCGATGATGTCGCTGCCGCAACCCGCGGCACCCCCTCAAGCGGTGTTCGAAGCGCCGATGAGCATGCAGCAGCCGCGCAGCAATCGCAGCCTGCTGATTGGTGTGGTGGTGCTCCTGCTCGCCGGTGCGGGCGCGGGTGCCATGCTGCTAATGCCGAAGAAGGGTTCGATGGTGCTCACCGTCGCGGGCCCCGGCAACAAACCCGTGGACACCGTGGAGGTCTACGTCGACGGCGCGAAGAAGTGCGACCAATCACCCTGCAGGGTGATGGACCTGCCCGCCGGCACGCACCTCGTCAAAGTCACCGCGCCCGGCTATCAGCCGACAGCGGATGAAGCCGTCAAGGTCGCGGGCGGCGACGAAGCGGTGCAGAACATCGCGCTCACGCGCGCCAGCGAAGGCACCGGCATCCGCGTCACCGCCGAAGGCCGCGGCATCAAGCTCTCCGTCGACGGCAAGGACATCGGTCCGCTACCTCAAGAGCTAAAGGATCTCTCGCCGGGTGATCACTTGGTGCATTTGGATGGCGGCGAGCGTTACGAATCGTTCGAGAAGCACGTCACGGTCGAAGCCGATCAAATGCAGACGATCGAGCCCAAACTGCGCGTCAAAAAGGGTCTCGCGACGATCAAGCTCGGCGCCAATGCGGACGGCGCCAAGGTCCTGCTCGTGAGCGGCTCGGAGCGCCGCCCGTTGCCGCAGCTGCCGATCACCGTCGACATCTCGGTGGACAAACCGTACAGCATCGTCGCGTCGAAAAAGGGTTTCAGCGACTTCGAAGAGAAGGTCGCCTTCGACGACGGCCAAGCCGAGCGCACGTTCGTGGTCGACCTGAGCCAGACGGGTTCGAGCTCGAATGAATCGAGCTCCTCGCCGGGCCCGACTAGGGCTCCGAGCTCGAGCGGCGCCAGCGGGATCGCGGCCGTGGTTTCGCCAAAGGCGTCAGCGTCCGGCAACGGCACGCTCAACATCAACGCGATCCCGGTCTCGAACGTGCTCGTCGACGGACGCCCGATGGGACAAACGCCGAAGATGGGCGTCAGCTTGCCGCCTGGCTCGCACACGGTGATGTTCGTGAACGCCGATCACGGTCGAAAATCCAAGACGGTCACGGTCGAAGCCGGTAAATCGCAAACGGTGGTCGTCCGCTTCCCGTAAGCGTCCGAGCTCGGATGCGCGCGCTGACGCCACTGGAGCTCGCGGTCGTGGTGTCGCTCGGCGGCACGGTGGCCGCGACCATGATTCCGACGTTCATGCGCAATGTGCACGCTTCGCGTTTGTCCGAACCCGTTGAAGGCTTGAAGCGCATCGCGGCGCGCGCGAGTCTGCGCGCAGCTGGCTTGCCCACCGAGAGCGCGTATCCCGAGAGCGCGCCGTTCACGCCAACGGTCACACCGCGCGCCGAGCTCGTACTCGATCCACCTGGCACGTGGGATGCTCCAACTTGGCGCGCGCTCGATTTCTCATTCGACGCCCCTCACGCCTACTCGTTCTCCTTCGAAAGCAACGACGGCGAAGCCCACTCCTCGTTCACCGCCCGCGCACGCGGCGACCTGGACGGCGATGGCGTGACGAGCAGCTTCTCGATCAGCGGCTCGGTCGATCGTGGCGGAGAGCCCACGGTGCAACCGATGGAGATTTTTCGAGAGGTCGAGTGATCGCAACACGGTAGCGCCACGACGAAGGCCGCTTTTTATCACTGCCCATGGAGACCTATGTAGGTGGTTCACCGACCGATCGGTCGCGTAGACGGAGTCGCAGGAGACAGATTTCGCCACCGCATGTCAGTGCGGGCTAGAATAGGGAGAACGCACCTTGCTGGGCGAATGACATGCAGCTGTTGCAATTTGAACGTGGTGTTTGGCACAAGTCAGCGGCACGCGGCTTCACCATGGCCGAACTGATGGCAGTGGTCGCGATCGTCTCGATTCTGGCGGTGCTCGCGACGTACAGTGTGAGAAAATACATCGCGACCTCGAAGACCAGTGAGGCCTTCGAAATGATCACGAACATCAAGGCTGCTCAGGAAAGCTACAAAGACGAGACGTTCGCTTATTTGCCTGTCTCGCCTGATCTCACCAGCGATACCTCCTTTTATCCGAGCAATCCCAATCCCGGACAAAAGAAGATGAACTTCTCCGGCGCTCCGCCGGCACTCCAGACGAACTGGCAGCGACTCGGTGTGAATAGCGCCGGCCCGGTGTTGTTCGTCTACGCGTGCACGGCAGGCGCGGCTGGGACGCCGCCGAGCCCAGTCGGCTCCGACATCACAATCGGCAATTGGCCGTCGACCGTCGGCAACCCATGGTATGTCGTGAAAGCGAAGGCTGATCTGAGCGGCCAGGGCGTATACACTGTATTCCTCGGCACGAGCTTCAGTGGTGACATGTTCTCGGCCAACGCTAACTAGGCAGGCGCGCGCCCCTCAGCGAAACTCCGCCCATGGGTAGTGCACGACGGAACCTTGGCGCATGGCTGATCGTCATCGCCGCGGCGAGCGCGCTCACATTCTGCCGTAGCGAGCTCGGCGCCCAGTTTTCCAGACTTAAAATCCGAAACGACGTTTATACGCTGCCGCCACCGTCGCGCGTCGTGACGATGAGCCTTGGATACCGGTCCGCGCTCGCTGATTTGATCTTTGCGCACGTACTCGTTTCCTCTGGCATTCACTTTCAGGAGAAACGACCATTCGAATTCGCGGCAAACTATCTCGACGCGATCAATGCGATTGATCCGAAGTTCGAGGCTCCATACCGCTACGCCGACACGCTGGTCACGTTGCAAGCGAAGCGCGTGAACGAAGATGGCTTCCGCGCAGCGCGGCGAATACTCGAGCGCGGATTGGCGCAGTTCCCGTTCGATCAAGAGCTCTGGACACAGGCGGGGCAATTCTTCGCGTACCTCGGGCCGAGCGCATTTTCGAACGCGAAGGAACAAGAGGAATGGAGGCTCGCTGGCGGGCGCACACTGGCTCACGCGTGCGAACTGGTCGGCAACAATGAGGATCTGCCACATCAATGCGTAGTCGCGGCTGGCATTCTCACAAAGGCGGGTGAGGTCGCTGCCTCGCGCCAATTCCTGGAGCGCATGAAGATTGTGAGTGACGACCCGGAGTTACTGGCATTCATCAACGCGCAACTGGAAAAGATCAGCGCCGCCGATCCCGATCATTTTCAAGATTTTCTACGTGAATGGCACGCGGATCTGCCATTCATCTCGCGCGCCGAAGAGTCCATTGTCGGGCCTAATTGGGATCCTGCAGCATGTGCGGCTCGCGCGATGAATTGTCCTACGTCCTTCCGTAACTGGGAAAAGGCTGACAACCGCACACCTCCTACGACATTCGACTCGAGCGGCCAAACTGGCCCGAACCGTTAGCCGACCTGAGCTGCAAAAGGTCCTTTTTCGTCAGCCGGCACGCGCTGACCTGACAATTTTCGGCACTAGTTCGCTTTGCCGAGCGAAATTTTTCAATGGATCGCCTCGTTTCTCGGGGCATCCGCGCGGGCGAGGCACTCTGGCATACGATCTGCTTAATACGCCGCAGCAACCAGATTTTCGTTGGTTGCCTGTTAGCGAAATTCAAATCGTGCCGTCCCTAAATGAGCACGAGGGCCCGAGCAATAGGTGCGAAGGGCCGAACTCGAGAATTGTTGCGCACGGGTCCATTGGCCCGACAAGCGCTGAGACTGGACCAAGCAACAACAAGGACTGGAACATGACTAAGAAAATTCGTAGCTCACGCGGCTTTACCCTCGTCGAATTGATGATCGTCGTCGCCATCGTTGGCATCCTCGCTGCGCTCGCGATCTTCGGTGTGAAGAAGTACGTCGCGAACGCGAAGACCGCGGAAGCTCGC
>DASYCL010000580.1:0-6369 GCA_036500245.1 Polyangiaceae bacterium
CGAGCCGCACTTCATGGCCGAACTTCACTTGCCCGCGATCGGCCGAGACGCGCTGCATGATGATCTTCAGCAACGTGGATTTGCCGAGCCCGTTCGGCCCGATCACGGCGATTTTTTCGCCGCGTCGCACCGTGAGCGAGACGTCGCGCAGTACTGCTTTTTCGCCGTAGGCTTTGCTCACGCCTTCGACTTCGAGTACGTCGCGACCGCTCGGTCGCTCGGGCGTGAAGCGAAATAGTGGGTCGCGGCGCGAGCTCTGCGCAAGCTCTTCGACTTCGATCTTTTCGATCTGTTTGAGCCGGCTCTGGGCTTGTTTGGCTTTGGTGGCCTTGGCGCCGAAGCGCTCGACGAAGGCTCGCTTTTCCGCGATTATTTTTTGTTGGCGCGCGATCTCCGCCTCTTTGCGCTCACGCACGGCCTGCTTCTCGACTACGAATTTGGCGTAGTTGCCCACGTAACTCGTGACGGTGCCGTAATCGACGTCGAGGGTGTGCGTGGTCACGTTGTCGAGGAAGCGCTGATCGTGCGAGATCACCAACACCGTGCCGCGGTGTTGCGCCAGAAATTTCTCGAGCCAACGAATCGAGATGATATCGAGATGGTTCGTCGGCTCGTCGAGCAAGAGCACGTCGGGCCCGCCGATCAGAACTTGTGCCAATAGGACGCGCAGTTTGAAGCCGCCCGAGAGCGTCGAAAGTTTTTGACGGTGCGAAGCGAGGGGGATCCCGAGGCCTTCGAGGATGGCGCTAGCTCGCGCTTCGAGCGTGTAGCCGTCATGGGTGCGGAGCACGTCTTCGAGCTCGGCGAGCTTGCCGGCATCGCCGCCATGGTCGATGATTTTCGAGCGCTCTTCGAGCGCATCCCATACCGCCGCGTCGCCCATCATGGCGACGTGCAGAATCAGCGCTTGGTCGTCGAGGAAATGGTCCTGGCGCAACACGCCGACGCGCGCGCGCTTTTGGATCGCGACCGTGCCGCTGGTCGCGCTTTCATCGCCCGAGAGGATGCGAATGAATGTGGTTTTGCCGGAACCATTGGCGCCGACCAGGCCGTAACGCGAGCCTTCGTTGAGCTCGAGGTTCACGCCCTCGAACAACGTGCGCGCGCCGTAGGCCTTACCGAGATCGACCGTGCGGATCATGTGCGGCCCGCACATGCCCCGGGCCGTGCAGCGAGTCCACCGGGAAAGTGCGGATCGCACGTGTCCTGCAAAACCCGACCATTCACTGCATCTTTGGGGATGTTTTTGGGCCCGACGTGAAAATCAGCGCTTGGCCGCTCGCGCCACAAGCAGCGCGACTGGCGCCTGTTCGGTCAGTTTTAGCGTGGCCGCCCTGCTTTCCTAATCCGTGATCAACCGCGCGAACCTGCTGGTTTTGTTTTATTTCCGAGCATTCGGCTGTCGGCTATCGCGCGCGCTCCGGCGCGAAAGGAAGAAGAAGAGACGGAGGTGTGATGCTGGGCTCGTTGCGGCGCGACAACGCTCAATTGTGCCCGGAAGCCTTTCGTGGCACCCGCCGAGCGCTTAAGTTGAGCTTCGTTTTGGAGGCAAAGATGATCACCGTTAGAAAAGCTGGTGAGCGCGGACACGCTGAACATGGTTGGCTCGATTCCTGGCATACGTTCTCTTTCGCCGATTATTACGATCCGCGGCACATGGGCTTTCGCTCGCTGCGCGTGATCAACGAAGATCGCGTCGCGGCCGGCAAGGGTTTCCCGACGCACCCGCACCGCGACATGGAAATCATTTCGTACGTGCTCGACGGCGCGCTGGAACACAAAGATTCGATGGGCAACGGCTCGGTGATGCGCTCGGGCGACGTGCAGCGCATGACTGCTGGGACTGGCGTCGCTCATAGCGAGTTCAACGGTTCCCGCGAAAACCCGGTGCACTTTCTGCAGATTTGGATTTTGCCCGAAGCTCACAATTTGCAGCCCGGTTACGAACAAAAGAACTTCAGCAAAGAAGAGCGACAAGGAAACTTGAAACTCGTCGCTTCGCGCGACGGCGCGGGCGGCGCGGTCGTCGTGCACCAAGACATGAAGCTTTTTGCCGGGCTCTTCAGCGAAGGTGAGCAGGCGAAATACGAGCTCGCGAAAGGTCGGCACGGCTGGCTGCACGTCGCGCGTGGCAAAGCGCGAGTGAATGGCATCGAGCTCGGCGCGGGAGATGCGGCGCAGATCAGCGATGAAGCTTCGCTCGAAGTGAGCGGCGTAAACGACGCCGAAGTGCTGCTGTTCGATTTGAGCTAAAGCGTGGGCGCGCGCATCACCATAAATCGAATTGCGGTGATACACCGAGCAAGATGCCGGCGTGATCGGTGTTCGGCAGAAAACCGGCGAGCGCCGTCGCCGAAACGTCGAGCTTCTGTGTGACGGCGTAGGTGCCGCCGAGCGTGAACGTGAGTTCGTGCGGATCGGGGCTAAAATAGTAAGCTCCGCCGAGTTCGGATTGCAGCGACCAGATCCCTTTGCGATCGAGATCGGCGTTGAGATCGAGGCCGAGCACGAGGCTCCGCGGACGTTCGGCTTGGAGCGTGTCGCCGGGATCGAGCAGCGCGCCAGCGTTCATCACCAAGTGAAAGCCGTGGCGCGAAAAGCCGAGCAAGCCGACCGCCCCATAGCCGACGCCCGCGGCATCGAGCGTCGGCACGCGCGGGCCGAGCTCGATGCCGATCGCCCAGACGTTGCCCGCTTCGTCTTGTTCGTCGAACATGCCGAGCTTCATTGCGATCCAGAGCGGATCGCCGGTGAAGTGACGGCGCGCGTGATCGAACTCGCTCAGGCTGAACGCGCCGTCGAGATCGAACTCGACGTTTCGGGTGAGCCCGAGACCAATCTCGAAATCGGGCAAAATGATGCGGTTCTTGCCGTCAGAATTGCCGCGCAGTGGGCCGACTTGGAAATCGAAATCGAGCACGCCCGGCGCTTCGAGTTCGAGATCGTCAGGCTCGAAGTAGCGAGGTTTCGTCGCAGCCGAAGCCGAGCTCGCAATCGCGACGAACGCGATGATGAGCGCGGCCCGGCCGAGTCGCAATCAGACGCCCGTGCCGTCGCTGCCGCCCGTGCCGGCGCCTGCAGAACCTGCCGCGCCGCCTGCGGCCGCCGTTCCGCCCGTGCCGGCGCTCGCGCCGCCTGCGCCAGCGCTCGTGTCGCCTGCGCCCGTGCCCGCCGTGCCACCGGTCCCAGCGCCGCTACTGCCGCCAGTGCTCGCACCACCAGTACCGGCTGCGCCTCCGCTGCCCGCGCTGCCGCCCGTGCCGCCCGTGCCGTCGAGCGCTTTCGGAACGCAGCCGCCGACGAGCGTATCGCTTTGATAAATCGCGATGTGATCCCAGGGCGTGAACGCCTTGTCCGCCGCGTTGTAGGAGTAATCGTTCGACTGCAGCTGTGCCGGCGGAGGACTATACACCTGTGGCTGGAGTTCCCAGCTGACCGAAGCGGTCGCGCCTTTTTCCAGTGTTTCGGCGCCGTTAAACGTGAGCTCGATGTAGCTGTCCGCGCCGTCGAGCGCTTGCGCGAGCTTCACGATGTTCAAGCTCGTCTCGGACGACATGGGGCGATAGCCGCCGGAGCCGCCGTCGATCTGGGAGCTATAGACGTGCGTGCTCCAACCGCCGATTTCCTCGTTCGAAAAGAAATACCGAATCTTGAGCTGTGCGACTGGGATCGGTGTGTCGCTCGTGTTGCTGAATTGATATTGAGTGGTGATCGATGGGGGCGTCGCAGGCGTCAGATAAGAGAGCGCCACTGTTGGACTCGTCGCGCATACGCCGGTATCGAATACGGGCGGCGCTCCGCCACTGCCGCCCGCGCCCGCGCTGCCGCCTGCGCCACCGCCTCCGCCTCCGCTCGTGCCCGCGCCGCTCGCGCCGCCATTGGCGAGGCCACCCGATCCAGCCGACCCACTTGCGCCAGTGGTGCCCGCACTGCCGCTACCGCCCAACATGCCTGCCGAGCCACCGAAGGTGCTGCCGATCGAACCGCCGGTGCTGGTCGAACCGCTCGTGCCGGTACTGGTCGAACCGCTCGTGCTGGTCGAGCCCGCGAAGGTCGAAGGGAGCGAGCCGCCCGAGCTCGCCCCAGCGCTGCCGTCGCTGCTTACCGCGCCATCCTGCGCCGTAGCGCAGGCAACGACCCCCAACGCTCCCAAGCAAAACCCACCCAGACGAAAGAGCTTCATGGGTCCCGATTCTGGAACCGGTTTCATAAATTGTAAAGCGTCTTCTGTTTCGCGGCCGCGCGACTCAATGCGTCAAGGCTGCGCTGGGAAATACCCGCGCGTCCGCAGTTTACGATTCGGTGACGCGTTACTTGCCGCTCGAGCGCGTGGCGTTGCGCTGCGCGGCGCGGCGCGCGCGAGCTTCGAGGTCGTCGAGCGACGCGGCTTTGAGCTGCGCGGCCGCGGCATCGGTCTCGACATCCATATCTTCGGCGGCGATGTGCAGCTCTTCGGCGTCGACGATTTTCTCGGTGTCGGGCTTGTCTTCGAAGGTGAGCACGTGATCGAACAGAGCGTCGGCGTTGGCGAATTCTTCGGCCAGGCGCGTGATCAGGCCGCCTTCACGCATGGTGTGAACACCGACGCGAATGGCGGTCATCAGGGTTTCTTTGACGCCGCCGCCCGTCGCGGCCGTCGCGGAAATCACGGGCACGGTTTCGTCGAGCTTGAGCCGCTTGCGCAATTTCTCTGGCGCCATCGCGTCCGTCACGTCTTGCTTATTGGCCTGCACGACGAGCGGCAGCTTGTTTTTGCGGCGCCGCATCAAGGCGCGCAGCCGCGAGAACGTGCGCATCGTGTCCGGGATTTGGCCTGGGCTCGAGTCGCACACGAACGCGACCACGTCCGCCATCTCGATCAGCGGCTTGCGTCGATACGCGCGCTCGACCTGTCCGGGCACCGTAATGAGCTGAAATTTGAGGGCTTGCCCGCCTTGGGTCGGCCCGTCGATCTCGAGCCAATCGAAGAACATGGTGCGGCCCTTGAGCTCGGCGGGGGTGTACATCTCGCTCCGGCGCGAGCTCGGGATCACGTCGCAGATCCGCTTCAAATTCGTGGTTTTTCCGGCCATCCCCGGTCCGTCGTAGACGATTCGCACGACGTGACAATTTCGGGCGGGATCGAAAGACGGCATACTGATCAACTAGCTCGATTGCGCCTTCGGCGGAAGGGTGCTCTTCAACGCGCCGGATTCACGCGGCATCTCGGGACAGTGACGCAAAGACAGCGCGCGGCGCGTCGTTAGCCGGCTGCCGGCGGCGACCAAGTCACGCGCGCACGATTTCGGGCCAAACCCTCGGCTCGCGTCTTGGCACTCGGTTTGCGATGAGCCTCGCCCGAGGAGGACTCATCATGAATCGTGTTTGGTTTTTCATGCTCGCGTCGCTAGTCGCTTGTTCATCGTCCGCGCCGGAAGCATCGGACGATCTCGAGGCGACTTCGGACGCGATCGTCGGTGGCAAGAGTGACAGCAAGGATCCGGCCGTGGTCGCGATCGACATCGGCGGCGAAGCGCTGTGCACAGGTAGCTTGATCGGCCCGAGCTTGGTGCTCACCGCGCGGCATTGCGTCAGCGAAACGAGCGAGGAAGTGGCGTGTCCTGCGCGCGGCTCGCAGATCCAGGGCGAGCGGGCCGCGGATACATTCACCATCTTGGTCGGCAGCGACATCAACACGGCCAAGCCGGTCGCGCTCGGCAAGCGCGTGATCACGCCGAACAGCCAGGTGCTGTGCGATCACGATGTGGCGCTGATCGAGCTCGACCGCGCAGTGAGCGGCATCACGCCGCTTTCGCTCGGAGCACTCTCGGGAGTGAAGACGGTGCGCGGCGTCGGTTTCGGCAAACGCAGCGACAGCGCGGGCGCCGGTAAGAAAATGACGCGCAGCAACGTCAGCATACGCTCCGAATCGAGCTCGGAATTCGTGGTCGGCGTGCTGAGCTGTAACGGTGACTCGGGCGGACCCGCGCTCGATTCGCAGGGGCGCGTCGTCGGTATCGTTTCGCGCGGCGGCCCGAACTGCGACGGCCCCGACTCGGAGAACATCTACACACGCGCCGACGCGTTCCACACCCTGATCGAGCAAGCCTTGGCGGAGAGCGGCTCCGGCGGTGGTGGGTCGAGCGGCGTCGCCGAGTGCGGTTCGGGCAAGCGCTGCCCGAACGGCGAGCACTGCAACCCAAGTACGCTGCGTTGCGAAGCCGTCGACTGATTCCGAAATCGGTTCCGGCCCGGCGCCGCCGAGTGCGTCGTCGGGCTCGGATCTGTTAGGCTCCGCCGCGGAGCCGCGATGGGAATTTTTTTGGGTTTGGATTCGAGCACGCAAAGCCTCTCCGCGCTGATCATCGACTCGGAGTCGGGCCGCGTGCT
>DASYCL010000581.1:0-9776 GCA_036500245.1 Polyangiaceae bacterium
CGCCAAGCTCGACGCCACCGCTCATCGAATCACGGCGACCGAAACGATTCAGTTCGTCAATCGCTCGACGAGCGCGCTGCACGAGCTCTGGTTTCATTTGTATTTGAATGCGTTCAAGAACGACAAGACCTTGTTTTTACGCTCGCCGTTCGGCGCTGGGCGCAGCGGCGACAAAGCCCGCGAGTATGGCTACGTCGACGTAAAGAAAATGCTTTGGGTCGAGGCCGGCCGCAAAGATCTCTGGCCCGATCGCGACAAGCACAGCCCTGAGGATCCCGACGACGAAACCGATCTGCGTGTGCCGTTGCCCGAAGCGCTCGCTGCCGGTCAAACGCTGACGCTCGAGCTCGAGTTCGAAGACAAGCTACCGGAGATCGTCGAGCGCACGGGGTTCCAGGGTAGCTTCCATTTCCTCGGCCAGTGGTTTCCGAAGCTCGCGCGGCTCGAGCCGGACGGACAATTTTCGCATTTTGCCTTCCACGCGCAGAGCGAATTTTACGCGGATTTCGGCGACTACGACGTGACGATCGATGTTCCGCAGAGCTACGTCGTCGGCGCGACCGGCGTGCGCGATCGCGAGAGCAAGAACCAAGATCGAACCGAGCTCCACTTTCACGCGGAGAACGTGCACGATTTTGCGTGGACGGCGTGGGACCAATTTCGCACGCGGAGCGAGCGCATCGCGGACACCGAAGTCACGGTGCTGTACCCACCGCACCAGGACGCGAACGCCGAAGCCGAGCTCGACAGCGTGCGCTTTGCGCTGCCGCATTTCAACGAGCTCTACGGGCGCTATCCCTATCCGACGCTCACGCTCGTGCATCCGCCGGAAGCCGCGAGCAACGCGGGCGGCATGGAATATCCGACCCTCATCACCACGGGCGGACCTTGGTACAGCACGCTCGGCGGTGGCCATTTCATCGACGTGGTCACGACGCACGAGCTCGGACACCAGTGGTTTTATGGGCTTTGCGCCAGCAACGAGCACAGCTCGCCATTTTTGGACGAAGGCTTGAACAGCTACGCCGAAGCCGAGGCACTCGAGGCGCGTTTCGGCCTCGGCTCTGTGTTTTCGGGCTATGGCTTGAGCGTGAGTTCGACAGCGCTCAACCGCGTGATTTCGGCCGCGCGTGGCGGCGACGAGCCGGTCGCGGAAGGCGCGGCGGACTTCGCGAGTTTCCGCAACATGGGCGCGCTCGTGTACAGCCGCACCGCTTCGATCATGACAACGCTCGCGCGCGTCTATGGCGAGGCGCGAGTGCGCCACGCTCTCGGCGCATACACGCGTCAATTCCGCTTTTTGCACCCGACCGCGACTGATTTTTTGGGGGTGATGAACGCCGAGCTCGGCGAGGAAGCCGAGACCCAGCTCGCCCGAGCGTTGTTCGAACGCGGCACCGTCGACTACTTAGTGCGCGACATCTCGAACGCGCCGATCATCGCGCCGGCCGGCATCTTCGACGGCCCGAGCGGCCGCGAAGAAAAGAAGCGCGAACCTGCGCAAGCGCCCACCCAGTACCAGAGCCGCGTCGTGGTGTACCGCCATGGAAGCCTGGAATTTCCCGTTGCAATCGAGCTCGTCTGCGCAGACGGCTCGCGCGATTTCGAGCATTGGGACGGTCACGGTTTCACGCACAACGTCGATCACACTGGCCCGTCCAAAGTCGTGTCGGTGAGCGTCGATCCGGAGGTTCGCGTCGTGCTCGACGACGATCTGTCGAACAATTCAACGAGCGTGAAGGGCGCTTCTGCGCCGCGCAGCTTCGAGCGCGCGCTGTACGTTGCGCAGGGTCTGCTGCAGGGAGCCGGGCCGTGACCACGTTCGCTCGCAGCTCATGGCTTGCGCCGCGCGTCGTCGCGATCGGTGCGCTCTGGATCGCGCGTACGCTCGCAGGCCTACTAGTCGCGATGCCAATCGTGTACGCGATTTCGGGCAGCGGCATGACCCATGGTCCCGAGCGAGACGCGCCACTGTTTCGAGCCGGCGCGCTCGCGTTACTCGAGCTCGCCCGCGTGGGCAGCGCGCCCTTGAATTCTGCGCTGAAGACCGCATTCCTGCTCGCTGGCTCGTGCGCCGTACTCGGCTTGATTCCGCTCGGGTCAGTCCTAGATTTGCTCGGTCGCGGCCACGCCGAGGAACTCGGCGCGCGCGCGTTGCGCGGGGTCGCGCTATTCCCCAGGTTTCTTGGGTTATCCGTGATCACGCTGCTCGGCCAAGCCGCGCTCGTCATTGCGGGCAGCTTGCTCGGAGGCGCGCTCGGCGCCGCACTCCGCGGCCACGACGAACGCGTCGCTACGCTGCTGCCGCTCGCGATTTACCTGCTCACGCTCATCTCGTGCGTTTGCCTCGGCGCGATTCAAGACGTCGCGCGCGCCGTCGCGGTTGGACGCGACCTCGACGCTCGCGCAGCGTTGCTCGAAGCGCTCAGGGTTCTGCGTGAGCAGACGCTCGCGCTGCTCGGCGGCGCTTACCCGAGCGTCATGGGCAGCCTTTGCGCGTGGCTTGCTTCGGCGTGGGTCTTGGGCAAAATCGCGCTCGGCGATGCCAAGCCGAGCGCAATCGTGCTCGCGTTTTGCGTGCATCAAATCGCGATGTTGCTCAGCGTCGCGCTGCGGGTGCGTTGGCTCGACCGAGCGCTCGAACTCGGCGCGCGCGTCGACTCAGCTCGGGATTAATTTTTTGTAGAGCTGCAGATAGCGCCGCGCCGGGCGATCCCAAGTCAGATCGAGCCGCATCACGCGCCGGCGCAAGCGCGCGAATTTCGGGCTGCCGTAGGCCGAGAACGCGCGCGAGACGCCACCGAGCAACGCTTCCGAATCCAAATTGTCGAACAAAAAGCCGGTGCCGGTTTCGAGCTCGGCGTCCGCGTCGACGATCGCGTCGACGGCGCTGCCCGCGGCGTAGGCGATCGGCACTGCGCCGTAGCGCTGCGCGAACAAGTGGCGCTCGCCACCCGCGCCCGGGCCGGGCAAAATCAGCGCAAGATCCGCGGCCGCGTACAATTGTCGAAGCAGTCGCTCATCCGCCTGAGCAACGCACGCCAGATCGCCGGCATATTCACGAACCAAGTCTTTGAAACGCAGCGCGTCCGCCACCTTGCCGGTGTTGGCCACGACGAGCGCCAAATCCAATTTCAAAATCTCGGGCAAGGCGCTGACGAGTGCCTCTACGCCGCGACCCGCGAGATCGCCGACCGCGATGATGAGCGGACGATCGACCTCGAGCTCGAGCTCGAGCTTCCTCAACAGCGAAACCTTGGAGCGGCCTTTGTTCGACGGATCCTCGGCGTCGAAACGACTTTCGAGCGCGGTGTCCGTCGCTGGATTGCAAGTGGCGTAGTCGACGCCGGCCGGGATGCCGAGCACGGATTCGGGCAATTTCGCGAGCACGGCGGCAAGTTCGCCCGAGCGCGCCGGATCCAGGATTTCGTCGGCGTAGCGCGTCGAAACCGTGGTCACGGCCGATGCCAGCGCGATCGCCGAAGCGAGGCCCGACAAGCCGCTCGCCGTTTCGAGCGAAGACAAATCCGAAAAACCAAGCCCACTCTGTGCGGCAGCGGAGAACTCGGCGCGGCGCGCGATGTCATGAATCGTGAACACGACCGGCACGTTTCGAGCGCTGAGCGCGAGCGGCACCAGACACGCGGCGGCGTCGTGTGCGTGCACGACCTCGGCGGCCTTGCCTTGCGCCGTGCGCTGCTCGACCAGCGCGGCGACCGCGCGCGCGAAGGCGGCAAAGCGTCCGGCGTTGTCGGCGTAGTCGTGGCCCGCTTCGCCGTAGACTCCGGTTCGATCGAAAAGCCCGGGCAAATCGCAGAGCACGAGCTCGGCGCCCGATGCGAGCTGCCCGTCGAGCACGTTGACTTCGCCGCCGTCGGCAAGCGCGAGCGGCGTCAGGCGCCGGGCGGCCAGAAGTCCGCCGGCTTCGAACCCCGGCGAGCGCGGAGCCACGACCGTGACGCGATGCCCGAGCTGGCGCAGCGCTTTGACTAGGGCCGACACCGATTCCGCCGCGTCGGTCTCGCACACGTAGGGGGCGAGTTCGGCAGTGGCAAGCAAGATATCCATCGCCGGGGCGTCTACCACGGGCCGATTTGCGATGCTACGGTCTGCCCGCGATGGACGAACTCGTCAGTAAAGCCGAAGTTTTGCACGAAGCGCTGCCCTATATTCGCCGCTTTCATCAGCGCACGTTCGTCGTGAAATATGGCGGGCACGCCATGATCGACGAAGAGCTGAAGCAGATGTTCGCGCGCGACGTGTGCCTCTTGCGTTACGTCGGGATTCGCGTCGTGGTCGTGCACGGCGGTGGTCCGCAGATTAACAAGATGCTCGATCGCGTGGGCATTCATTCCACGTTCAGCGGCGGCCTGCGCGTCACCGACGACGCGACGATGGATGTCGTCGAGATGGTGCTCGGCGGCGGCGTGAATCAAGAAATCGTCGGGATGATCTGCGAGCACGGCGGGCGCGCCGTCGGCCTATCCGGCAAGGACGATCGCTTCATGCAAGGCACGCGGCTCGAAAAGGTGGCGGTCAAAGACGATCAGGGCGAGCAAGTGCTGGTCGATCTCGGCCGCGTCGGCGAAGTGTCGCAGGTCGAGGCGGGCATCCTCGAAAATTTGATCGGTTCCGGTTTCATCCCGGTGATCGCGCCGATCGCCGTCGATAAGGACGGTCATTCGCTGAACGTGAACGCGGACACCGCAGCCGGCTCCATCGCCGGCGCGCTCCGCGCCGCAAAGCTCGTGCTGATGACCGACGTGGACGGCGTGAAGACCGCAAGCGGGGAACGCATCAGTTCGCTCGGTGCCGCCGAAGCCGAGGATTTGATCGCAAAGGGAGTGATCACCGGCGGCATGATCCCGAAGGTGCGCTGCGCGCTGGACGCCGTGAACGCCGGCGTCGAAAAAGTGCACGTGATCGACGGCCGGCGAAAGCACGCCCTTTTGCTCGAGATCTTCACCGACAGCGGCGTCGGCACCGAAATTCGGCGCGGCAAGGCTTGAGGCAAAACAAGGACGAAGAGCGGGTGGTACGGCCCGAAGGCATGCCACAAGACGCGATCTTGCGCGTCTTGCGCGTTCCGGCCGAGCTTGCGGGCATGCGACTCGACCGCTTCGTTCAATCGCAACTCCGCAGCACGAGCCGAACGCGCGCGCGCGCGATCGTCAAGCGCGGCGCGTATTCGCCGGAGGGGCGTCCGCGCCGTCCGAGCGAACGCGTGCGCGCTGACGAGCGCATCGCGCTCTGGCGCATGCCCTTCGAGGACACCGAAGGTCAAGCGCCCTTGCCCGTGCTGTACGAAGACGAGCACTTACTCGTGATCGACAAGCCTGCGCTCGTTACCGTGCATCCGACCGCGCGCTACCACCAAAACACCGTGATCAAGCGGCTTCAAGCCGAGCGGCCCGCTGAATTTCTGGCGCTTATCCACCGCCTGGATCGTGAAACCAGCGGGATTTTGTTGCTCGCGCGCTCGGCGGAATCGGAACGCGCGTTCAAGCGCAAGCTCGAGGAGCGCTCGCTCTCCCAAGAAGGCGACGAGGCGCGTGGAATCGAAAAGATCTACCTCGCGCTGACGCACGGCGTGCCGAGCGAGGGGTTGATCGACGTACCGCTCGAAGTCGACGTCGACAATCCGCTGCGCGTGAAGATGCGCGTCGCGGCGCCCGGCACCGGCCTCGACGCGCGCACGACGGTGCGCGTGCGCGAAACCCGCGCCGGCTACGCGTCGGTCGAATGCGCGCTCCACACCGGGCGCCAGCACCAAATTCGGCTGCATCTCTCGCATTTCGGCGCCCCCATCGTGGGCGACAAACTCTATGGCCCCGACGAACGCCTGCTCGCGCGCGCCGCGGACGACGAGCTCAGCGAAGAGGATTTGGCGCTGCTCGAGCTCCCCCGACACGCCTTGCACGCGCACGTCTACCGCATGAGCCACGCCGTCACCGGCGAGCCGCTCGAGGTGATCGCGCCTTTGCCCGCGGACCTCACTGAATTTTGGGCCGCGCTCGAGACCCGAACACCCGACGGCGACGACTAGTTCGAAGCGCCAGCGCTGTTCGCGCCGCCATTCGCGCTCTCGCCGCCGTTCGCGCTTTCGCCGCCGACATCGACGCTGGCTTGTCCGCCAGCTCCGCCCTCACCCGTCGCGTCGCAGTGCGACACGGCATTGAGCAAACACGGGTGCTGATCGAACTCGTCACAAGTCGTAAATGATTGGTACAAAGCCGTGCAGGAGTCGAGGCTGGCTTGCTCATAGAGAAAGCAATCGGCGCCGCCCGCGGGGCGAATATACGCCGGGCAATCGCGCTCGATTTTGTCGCAGCCGAGCCCGGCGCGCGCATCGGCCTCGACTTTGACGAGCAGGCTGCACGCGCTACTCTCTTCGATCAATTTTCCGCCCGCGTCGGGCTGAAACGCACCCGGCGGTGACGACACCACATCCGCGGTATCGTGTGTCGAAGTGCAACTCGCGCCGAGCACGGCGAGCAGCGCGCCGAAACACGAATAGCGCCAGCAGCGGGCAAAGTTCATCGCCAAAGACCCTCGTAATATCCGGGGCTTTCTATACAGCATTTCGCACGAACCGCAGCAAGCGCGTGCCGCCGCGGCCAGGTGCTCGGCGCGATAAAAGCGCGCTTTCACGGGAAATGGCAGAGGCTCGCTGCGATCACGGATTCGATTGACGGCAGAGGCGCTAGGAGATACCGGGATGCCATTCATGCCTATTCGCCGCGCTCTGCTGTCCGTTTCCGATAAGTCTGGTTTGGTCGAGTTCGCGCGTGCTCTGGCCGCGCGCAACGTGGTCTTGCTCTCGACGGGCGGTACCTTTGCCGCGCTGGAGAAGGCTGGGATCCCGGTACACAGCGTCGAGAGCTACACCGGTTCGCCGGAAGTGATGGACGGCCGGGTGAAGACGCTGCATCCGCGCGTGCACGGCGGCTTGCTCGCGCGTGAAGGCCATGACGACGCGGATCTCGCGCGCATCGGCGGCGAATTCATCGACTTGGTCGTAGTCAACCTCTACCCGTTCGAGCAAACACTGGCGAAACCCGGCGCGAGCGCCGAAGAGCTGATCGAAAATATCGACATCGGCGGCCCGAGCATGCTGCGCTCGGCGGCGAAGAACCACGCGCGCGTCACGGTCGTGTGCGATCCGCGCGACTACTCCGCAGTCCTCGCGGAAATCCAGCAAACCGGCGACGTCAGCCGGCCGACGCGCGAACGACTCGCGGGCAAAGTGTTCGCGCACACCGCGGCATACGACGCGGCGATTGCCGGCTGGCTCACCGGTCGCGGCGAAGCAGACGGCTACCCGCGCAATCTCGCGATCGTGCTCGAAAAAGCCTACGGCCTCCGCTACGGCGAAAACCCGCATCAAAGTGGCGCGTTCTACGTCGAGCGCAACGCGCCGGCGGGCTCGCTCGCGCTGGTCGAGAGCGTCGGCACTGGCGCGAAGGAATTGAGCTTCAATAACTTGGTCGATCTCGAAGCCGCGCTCGACACCGTGCGCGAATTCGAAAACCCGGCTGCGGTCGTGGTGAAACACACGAGCCCGTGCGGCGTCGCCACCGCGCCGACGCTCGCCGACGCCTACCGCGCCGCGCGCGACGCGGACGCAATGAGCGCCTTCGGTGGCATCGTCGCCCTCAACCACGAAGTGGACGACGCGACCGCGCAAATCCTGGCCGAGACATTTTTGGAGTGCATCATCGCTCCGGGCTTCGCGCAGAGCGCGCTCGAGCGCTTGCGCAAGAAGGCCCAGCTGCGCTTGATCAGCACCAAGGGCTGGCTCGGCCGCAAGCACAAAGCCCTGGAATTCAAGCGGGTCGGCGGCGGCTTCGCCGTGCAAGAGCGGGACGCGAGCGGCTTCGGCGAAGTGCAAGCCGGTCGCGTGGTCACGAAACGCACGCCCTCGGCCTCGGAGCTCTCGGCGCTCGAATTTGCGTGGTCGGTGTGCAAGCACGTGAAGAGCAATGCGATCGTGCTGGCCGGCCCTGGTCGCAGCCCAGGCATCTACGCCACGCTCGGCATCGGCGGCGGGCAGACCGCGCGCGTCACGTCGGTGAAAGCCGCGATCGAAAAAGCCGGCGCTGCCGCCAAGGGTGCTGTGCTCGCCTCGGATGCATACTTCCCATTCGCGGACGGTCCGCAGAACGCCGCGCGCGCCGGCGTGGCCGCGATCGCGCAACCCGGCGGCAGCAAGAAGGACGACGACGTGATCAAAGCCGCCGACGAAGCCGGCATCGCGATGATTTTTACTGGCGTGCGCCATTTCCGGCATTGAGGCGGGCCTTGCGCGCAGCAAAGCGCTTGGCCGCTCGCGCATCGAGCTACGCGACGGGCGCCTGTTCACCGCTTCGGGTGTCACGAAGCGCGTCGGTCAGACTCTTGGTGGGGTATGGCTGCTCGACTAACCCGTGATCACGCGCTTCGCGATCCCCGACGGGGGGAGCCGCGCGAGTCTGACGTTTTGTTTTATTTCCGGGCACGCGGCGAGATGTGACTAGTGGTTTGATGACATGTTCATCATCTCTGTCTTCTATTTCGCGCCCGAGCGCGCGCGAAGGCTGGCAGCCGAATGCCCGGAAATAAAACAAAGCCAGCAGGTTCGCGCGGCTGATCACGGTTCTCGAAAGGGAGGCGAGTCACGAGAACTGACCGAACAGGCGCGAGCTGCGTCGCTCGATGCGCGAGCGGCCTAGCGCCGTGCGTGCGCAGGCCCAAAAACATACTCGCGCAGGATCCAGAATAAACCAACCCAATGTGAAGCGATTTCCTTCGCTAATTCATAGGTTTAAAGCTCACCTTAAAACCCATTTCTAGCGCATAGGTCGACCGCGAATTTGGCCCAAATCGCGGGATCATGACATCCGCTTGAACGCACTTCGATAACGGGAAGCGCGTTCATGGTCGTCATCAATCAACATTGCACCATTTGTCAGAACGAGTTCGAGCTGCACTTCCGCTACCAGATGGAGGAGCGCAGCGAGCGGGACGAAACCGGCGCGACGCGCACTCGCTACTCGTTCTACTGCTCCCAGAAATGCCTCGAAGCGAGCCATCGCGGTCGCGCGGACGGCGCGGTCGCCTGCGACGCTTGCGCCACGCGCTTCGAGGTCGAGCTCGCATCGCAAGTGCTCTTCACCGGCGGAAGACGCCACTACGCCTGCTCGGCCGAGTGCCGCACGCGCATTCTCTCCGGCGTGCGCGCGGTCCGGCTCGGCCAATTGCTCGACCCGAGCTACCGCGTCGAAAACGACGAACAGGTGAGCGAGCCCGTGCCGAGCAACGACGCCGCGACGCTCACGCCTGCGCCGGTGGCAGCCGAAACCGCGCCCGAGTTCGCGACCGTAACGGCCTTGCGCTCGCAGCCGGCACCGCCGCAAACCGCTGCAAATGAGCCAGAAACCGCGCGCCCGCGCTCGAGCTCCGAGCCGCGCGTGCTCGCGGTCTTCAACCACAAGGGTGGAACGGGCAAGACCACGACGGCGGTTCATGTCGCTGCCGGTTTGGCCGCGCGCGGGGCGCGCGTACTCTTAGTCGACGCCGACGGCCAGGGCAACGTGGCCGCGTCACTCGGGCTCGAAGCCGAGCGTTCGCTCTATCACGTGCTCGTGATGGGCCTGCCGTTCGAGCAAGCCAAGATCTCAGCCCGCCCGAACCTCGACGTGATCGCGGCCAACGAGACCCTGGCCGCGGCCGAGCTCTACATCGCCGGTCAACGCAATCGCGATCGCGTGATGGCATCGCGCCTCGGCCGCGCGCGC
>DASYCL010000582.1:0-3757 GCA_036500245.1 Polyangiaceae bacterium
ACACGCCGTGCGCGGGGACGATCGATGAGCTCAACATTGGTTTTTTCTCCGCGTTCGGGGAGCGGGATCGACCCGCTCCAGAATCGGTTTCTCTCGGCAAACGACCAAGCGAACCGCGCAGGCGCGCGGCCCAGCAGACCCACCACCTCCCGCGAGGCTTCGTGGTCCACCAACGCCGGATGACTCCCGGCGCTGGGTGTTGGCAGGTCTTCGGGCTTGCGAGCGCTCCGGCTAGGCCGGCTTCCTACTGTCCATTGCTTCCCAGCCCGGGGCCGCCTGTGAAAGACGACCGCGCGGACCAGTGCCACCGTGGAGTTCGTTCTCGATTACCGCTGCGGGGCAGCCCCGGCTTCGAACCGGGTTCCCATTTTCAGCCTGTGCGAATGCTCAGGCACCAACACGAGCCCCTGTATATTGGGTTCGATCTACCTCGTCAACCCAATATATTGGGGTCGCAGCCAACTTGGCGAACAAGCAGGAGAATCACTTGTGCAGTGCGCATGCGCGCACGCGGCGTCATTGATTCGACTCCTTGACCGAGTACGGAACACGAAATCGGCTTGGTTGCTTTGGCCTGCGCCGGGGGGCACGCTCTTCTCAACTCACCATCGACCTGCTGGAGGAATTGCCGATGTCTCTGCTCGACTCGCTGAAGAAGTACACGATCGTCGTATCCGACACCGGTGACATCGACGCGATTCGCAAGGCGAAGCCGCAAGATTCCACCACGAACCCGTCGCTGCTCTTGAAGGCCGCGCAGCAACCTCAATACAAGCCCTTGGTGGATGAAGCGCTGAGCTACTCCACGAAACAGCAAGGCGACGAAGCGGCGCAGACGATGGCGTTCATGGACAAGCTGTTCGTGAATTTCGGCTGCGAGATCTTGAAGATCATTCCCGGCCGCGTCTCGACCGAAGTCGACGCGAGCTTCAGCTTCGACAAAGACGGCAGCATCGAGAAAGCGCGCAACTTCATCAAGCTGTACGAAGCCGCGGGCGTCGATCGCGAGCGCGTGCTGATCAAGCTCGGCACGACTTGGGAAGGAATTCGCGCCGCCGAACAGCTCGAAAAAGAAGGCATTCACTGCAACATGACGTTGCTGTTCAGCTTCGCTCAAGCGGTTGCGTGCGCAGAAGCCAAAGTCACGCTGATTTCGCCGTTCGTCGGCCGCATCTACGATTGGTACAAGAAGGCCAAAGGCGTCGCCGACATCCCGCGCGAAGAAGATCCAGGCGTCGCCAGCGTGCGTCGCATTTACAACCACTACAAGAAGCACGGCTACAAGACGCAGGTCATGGGCGCGAGCTTCCGCAAAGCCGATCAGATCATCGATCTGGCCGGCTGCGATTTGCTCACGATCAGCCCCGAGCTGATCGCCGAGCTCGGCTCCCGCGAAGGCGAGCTCGAACCGGCATTGACGCTGAAGGGCGCCCAAGCGAGCGACTCACCATTGATTCACCTCGACGAAAAGACCTTCCGCTTCCAGCAAAACGAAGACCAGATGGCCGTCGAAAAGCTCAGCGAAGGCATCCGTAATTTCTACGCGGACGCGCGCAAGCTCGAGAAGTTCGCGCGCAAGGAAATGTCCAAGGCGAGCGCGGCCTGAGCGGGGCGCGCAAAACAAACAGCGGCGCGTGCAGAGCGCGCCGCTCGTTTGGCGGCCGAGTGAGGGAACGTTTCGGCGCAGCGTATCGCTTGCTTTGGATGGAGTGCTTCCGAAGCTCGTGTAAGGATTTGTAACCCAAGAACTCGTTTTCGGCCGACGCGCGCGTGACCGCGTCATCGAGATATTCCGCCGTGTCCGCAACCGGCCGACCGCACTCTTGCATCGCGCTGATCGTTGCGGCGCCACCGATTCATTAGGGTGGATCTTGTTGCTGCGGCGCGACCGCCGGCAAGCTACGCCTGATCGACCGCAAAAGTCGGCGGTCCCACCCGAAACGGAAAAGCGCATGTTGGTCGAGACGCTGTCTGCCGAACTCGAGCGGTTGTTCGAGTTGCCTGACCTCACCCGATTGAGCCGAGACGCCCTGGGCTTCGAACCCGAAGACATCGGCGGGATCGGCGGAGTGACCACGCGCGCGTCGTTCGCGCGCGCGCTCGCCGAGCAAGTCGTGTCGAGCGAAGCCGTCGACGCGCTGCTCGACGCGATCGCGCTCGACAAGCGCGGGCTGCCGAGCACCCTCGAAGCGGTGCGCGAACGTTCCGGACAAGCTCGCGAGCTCGAGCCCGGTGAATCGCTCGGCGGCTATTTGATCACGAGCAAGCTCGGCACGGGCCCGTGGGCGACCGTGTACCGCGCTCGGCGCGATGGCGCCGAATATCGCGTGAAATCATTACATCCGCGCGTGATCGCGCGGCGCTCGGACGTGCACCGTTACCTGACGGCATCGCGGCTCGCGGCCCAAGTCGAACACGCGGGTTTGCCGACCGAAGTGCGCGCTGGTGCACTCGACGACGCGGGCGAGCACATCGGCATCGCGCATCCGGTGGCCGAGGGCGAAACTTTCGCGGCCTTGATTCAGCGTCGCGGCGCGCGACATTTCAATGAAGTTTTGCCGCTCGTGTGGGCCGTTTCCGAGGCGCTCGCGGGGCTTCACAACGCGCACATCGTGCATGGGTCGCTGCACGCCGCGAACGTGCTGATCGTCGACCCCGCGCAGAATGCGCCGAAAGTCGTGCTGCTCGATCCGGGCTCGCACTTCTTGCGTCCCGCGCTGACGATGGGCCAAAACGGTACCACCCCGACGTTTTTGTTGGCGAGCTCTCCGGAGCAGTTTCGCGGCCAAGCGGCGACGACACAGAGCGACGTCTACGCGCTCGGCGTGCTCATGTACCAGCTCTTGAGCGGCAAAGCGCCGTTCGCAGGCCCGCACGCGGTCGACGCACTGGTCGGGCATTTGACGCAAAACGCGGAGCCGCTTTCGTTCGTCGCGGCAGGCAACGGCGTGACGCCCGCGGTCGAAACCTTCGTGCGCAGCTTGCTCGAGAAAAATCGCGAGCAACGCCCGCGCGACGCGAGCGAGACCTTGGAGGGTTTACGCCGAATTTGGCGCGCCTCCACTCGCCCGCCCACTTGGGTCACCGACGAACGCTTGCCTGAGCTGTTCGAAGCGCTGGCCGCCAATCCGACCGACGAAAACGCCGCGACTTCGCTCGAGTCGGCCGTCGATTTGGGCGGCGATCCGGCGCGGCTCGCCGATGGCTTCTACGAAATAGCGAAGAGCCTGCAGGGCCGGCGCGAACCGACGTTGCAGCACGCGATGAAAAAACACTTGGCGCGCGCCGCGCGGCTCTACGAAGCCGCCGCGCGCCACGACACCGCCGAGGAAGTGTACGCGGATTTGGTCGAGCTCGATCCGGCCGATCGCGCCGCTGCGCGCGCGCTCACGCGGATCAAAAAGACGCTCGGAAAATACGAGGAATTGATCGAATCGTTGCTCGAGCGGAGCGAGAGCAGCGAGAGCTCCGTCGAACGCGCGCAGCATTGGTCGGAGATCGGCGAGCTGTACGAGAACGAGCTCAAAGACAAAGACCAAGCGCTCGTCGCCTACGCGCAAGCCTTCTGCGAAGACCCGCTGAATGACGAGCACATCCTCGGCGTCGAGCGCCTCGCCGGCACGCGCTTTCAGGCTTGGGAAGAGGTGCTCGGCCGCGCGATCGAAGCGCTCCAGCACGATCTCGGCTCTTCCGAGCGGCATGCGCTCTTGTTCCAAATGGGCCGTTGGTACGCGGAGAAGGTGATGCGCCCGGATTT
>DASYCL010000583.1:0-7050 GCA_036500245.1 Polyangiaceae bacterium
CTGGGGCGTCATTGCAGTGCTCGTGCCAGCTCCAGATGCAGCCAAATTCGGCTGGATCCCGCTGTTTCGCGAAAGTGAAGGGGGTCAATCGCGACCCCTTGACCGGCGCCGTCTCCGGCTTGCCATCGACGGGGTCAAGGATTTGACGCCGTTTTCGCCCCTAATTGAGACACCCGAGGCACCAGGTCAATCACGACCTGGGGCTGGGTCAAATCAGTTATTTCAGTGATTATAATGACTTACACGCGCAATGCCCGAATCGACCTGACGCAATTCGCTGGCTCGTCGTTGTCTCCATCGTCTCGTTTTCGGTTGCTCGATGTGGCGACCGGCCTGGGTCGGGTACCGCTTTTTTGGCTATCCGAGTCTGTGGATGCCAAAGTTTTACCGCACGCTTTTGTGTGAGTCGGTTTGCGAGAGGCATTATGGGCGAAGGAAACAACCTGGTCGGCGTCGATATTGGCACCGCGTCGATCAAGGTCTGCCAGGTAAAAGAGACCCGCAAAGGGCTGGGGCTCATGCGCCTGGGCTACGCCCCGCTCGGGCCGCAGGTAATCGTCGATGGCCAAGTGATGGACTCGGGGGCGGTCGTGGAAACGCTGCAACGGGTGTTTTCGGAGGCCAAAATCCGGCAAAAGGAGTGCGCGCTCAGTGTCTCGGGCCAGAGCGTGATCATCCGTAAGATCACGGTCCCGATGATGACCGAAGCGGAGCTCGACGAGCAGATTCAATGGGAGGCCGAGCAGCACATCCCATTCGACATCAAGGACGTGCACGTCGACTATCAGGTGCTCCGGCGCCGCGCCGAAGCGAGCCAAATGGATTTGCTCTTGGTCGCGGCCAAGCGCGATCAAATCGAGGAGTACTTGCAGCTCGCGCGGAGCGCCAAGCTCAAACCGGTGGTTTGCGACATCGATGCGTTCACGGTGCAAAACCTGTTCGAGTTTTCGCGCACGTTGCCGCAAAATCAGACGATCGCGCTGATCAATGTCGGGGCGAGCCTTTCGTCATTGAACATCATCGCCAACGGCGTGAGCGCATTCACTCGCGAAATTGCCAACGGCGGTAACGTGATCACCGAAGAGATCCAAAAGCAGCTCAATGTGCCGCACGACCAAGCCGAAGCCTACAAATGCGGCGGCGCTGCTTCGCCGGACGATCCGAACCGCGCGGGTATGGTGCCGCAGCAAGTGGTGCAAGTGATCGAGGCGGTGAGCGACACGATCGCGGCCGAGATTCAGCGCAGCCTCGACTTCTTCATGGCGACCAGCGGCGAGGGTGAAATCGCGCGCATCTATCTGACCGGCGGCTCGGCGAATCTAGCGGCGCTGGCGCGCGGGATCGAGCGCCGCGCGCGAGTCACGGTCGAGACTTGGTCGCCGATCGAAAAGCTCTCGATCGAAGCCAAGGAAGTGAACCCGAACTTACTTCAATCGCGGGCCGCGCAGCTCTCGGTCGCGCTCGGGCTCTCGCTGCGCAAGGAGCGGGAGGCGCGCGCATGATTCGCATCAACTTGATGCCGCAAAAGCGGCGCGTCGAACAGAGTGACGGCTCGCAGCTCTGGCTTGCGGTCGTGATGGTGCTGATGCTCGCGCTGGTTGCGGCGCTGTTCGTGTTCCACGGCTTCAAGGGCGAGGAACTGAAGGATCAGCTGCGCAAAAACGCCGAACTTCAAGCCCAAATCGATCAGTCGAAGAGCGCGGTAGCGAACCACGCGGACGTCAAGGCGAAGCTCGACCAGCTGCGCGCGCGCGAAGAGGCGATCGGCAAATTGCAAAGCGCGCGCACCGGCCCGACCGCGGTGCTGCTCGAGCTGGCGCGGCTACTCACGCCGGGCCGCGGCCCGACCGTCGATCCGGATCGGCTGAGCCAGCTGCGCCGCGACGATCCGCTCGCGATGTTCAATCCGGCGTGGGACGCGCGCCGGCTCTGGCTCAGTAAATTCGTCGAAGATCATCGCAAGCTGCACATCGAAGGCTTCGCGCAAGACGGCGAGGACGTGAGCGAGCTCGCTCGACGTATGAATCTTTCGAGTTACTTCGCGGACGTTCGGCTCTTGCCGGCGAGCCGCCAAGTCGACTCAACGACGCACCTCGAGGTCGTGGGTTTCGCGCTGGAAGCAAAGGTAAAATACTGATGGCACGCCAAACCACGGCACTCGCCAAATTGCCGATGCTCGCCAAAGTGGGCATCGGCGCAGGTTTGCTCGGCCTGATCGCCATCGCATACTTCGTCGTTTTTTACGGAGATATCGAGGGTTCGATCAAGGCGGCCCACGGCCAAGAGCAAACGCTCCGCTCCTCCCTGGCCGACGCGCGCAAGAACGAGTTCGAATATCAAAAAGATCTCGCCGAGCTCACCGATCGCCAGCAGCGCCAGCGCGAGTTGAACAAGGTCTTGCCCGTCGACACCGAATATCCCGCGTTTCTTAGCGCGGTGCAGACGGTCGCCAACGTGTCCGGCATCTCGCTCACGGCGTGGTCGCCGCAGCCGGAAGTGGCGGAGCAATTTTATGCGCGCGTGCCGATGAAGGTGTCGCTCGTCGGGCGCTATCATCAGGTCGCGAAATTCTTTTATGGCGTCGGTCAGCTCGATCGCATCATCAACATGGAAAACATCTCGCTGACCGATCCGAAGGTGCAGGGTGACGACATCGTCGTCAAAACCGAGGCGCTCGCTACCGCGTTCCGCGCGCTCGCGGAGACGAAGCCCGGCGCCGCGGCGGACAAGCGCGGCGCGGCGATGGGGAGCAAACCGTGAGCGCGAGGCATTTCTGGCTGATTTCGCTGGCAGTTTTGGGTTGCAGCGATCCGCCGGTGGTGAAGGCCGGGCAGGCGGTCCCGTCCGCTGCGGCGACGCCAGCGCCCGGCGCGCCGGTTGCCTCGGCGGCATCGGCTGCGGCGCCCACGACCGATTTGTCTCCGCCGCCCAAGGTCGAGATTCAAGAAAATGAATTTACGGAAAGCGAGCGCTCGCGCGATCCATTCCGCTCCTTCGCTTCGAAGTTCGTCGAAGAGTCGAAGGCGCACGTGCACTCGCAGCGCGAAGTCGTGCTCGGCCAGTATTCGCTCGACGAATTGAAGCTGATCGGCATCGTGACGCGGCTCGAGCCGGCGAAGGCCATGCTCGTCGACCCGACCGGCAAAGGTTTCGTGATTCAACGCGGCCAATTCATCGGGCGCCCGGACGTGGTTCAGGGCGCGGGTCAATCCGGCACTACCTATGAAATCAATTGGCGCGTCGATCGCATTCGCCCGAGCGACGTCGTGCTCGTGCGCGAAGATCCGTCGAATCCGGACGTGCCGAGCGCTACCCGCGTGATCCCGCTCCGCCCTGAAGAGGCCGAGGGCGAGGGCGCGGCCGAAGCCAAAAAATAGCGCATTATTTGTTCGCTTCGGTCCGAAGCGGATACGCTTCGAGTCGAACCGTCGTGAAGGCCACAATTTGCACCAATCCGGCCGGAGTCACAGCATCATGAGGCGGACCTCGTCCCGAACTTTAGCGGCGACCTCGCTCGTCGCCTTGCTTGGCGTGCTCGCCGTCGCGAGCCCGGCGAAAGCCGAATCGCCGGTAAATCATGCCACTTCCGTGCGTATGGCCAAGGACGACGCGCGTGACGTCGTGCGCGTCGTGGTCGGGTTCAGCGAAATTCCGACGTTCAGCGCACGGCTCGAGCGAAACGGAATGCGCCTCGTCGTCGACGTGCCGGACGCCGACTTGAAGGGCGCCCCGACGGCGCTGACCGAGCGCCTCGGCGTGGTCGGCGGCGTGATGGCCCAGACGTTTCGCGGTGACGGTAAGCCGACCACGCGCTTGCTCGTGACCCTGCTCGAGCAGGCCAAATACACGGTGACCGTCGACGGCACGGACTTGGTGATCGCGCTCAGCAAAAATCAGGCGGATCTGGCGACGCCGCGCCGCGCCGCGCCGGCGGGCACGAAAGCCGTCGCTCCGTCGATGGTGACGGTCAAAGACGTGCGCTTCGAGCACACGGACGTCGAAGATCGCGTGCTGATCGAGCTCAGCGATGTCCCCGAATATCGCCAATCGAGCCCGGTGCCCGGCAAGAACGTGCTGACTCTGTCCGGCACCGAGCTCAGTCACGCGCTCACGCGCACGCTCGACGTATCCGCGTTCAGCGGCGAGCTCCATTCGATTTCGAGCTTCACCGGCGAAAAGGACGCAAAGTCCGTAGTGATCCAGACCGAAGGCGACAAGGCCGCGACCGCGCGCGTGTCGCGTCGCGGTTCGACTTTGGTTTGGTCGTTCGCCAAACCGGGTGCATTGCCGTCGTCCTTGACCGGCGTCGGGCTCGACGGCGGCATTGCTCGACGCGCGCGCACCGTGCACGTCGAAAATCAAGTCGAGGACGACATTCCTGAAGTGCTCGATGGTTCCGACACCGCGCCGGCGCTGGCCAAGCTCGATGGTGCGATCGAAAGCGCGTCGGCGCCCGCCGAAGCGGGCGCATTTTCGCCGAACCTATTGGGTCAAACCAAGCGAGCGTTCTCAGGTCGCCGGATCGATTTGGACTTGAAGGATGCCGACGTGCACAACGTCCTGCGTCTGCTCGCCGATGTCGGCCAAGTGAACATCGTCACCGCCGACAACGTGCAGGGTACGATCACGATTCGCATGCGCAACGTGCCTTGGGATCAGGCGCTCGACGTCGTGTTGCAATCGAAGGGCCTCGGTGTGGTGCAACGCGGAAACATGCTGCGCGTCGCTCCGCTCGCCGATCTCGAGAAGGAGCGCGAGCTCCAAATCGCGCGCCGGCAACAAGAAGTGAAGCTTGCGCCGCTCGAGACGCGGCTCATTCCGGTGAGCTACGCGCAGGCGGCCGAAATTCAGGATCGCGCCAAGCCGCTCTTGTCCGAACGCGGCTCGATCGCGGTAGACGATCGTACGAACGTGATGATCGTCCGCGATTTAGCGGGCAATTTGAATCAAATCGAGGAGCTCACGCGCTCGCTCGACACGCAAACCCCGCAGGTTCTCGTGGAAGCGAGAATCGTCGAGGCCACGAGCCGCTACATCCGCGACGTGGGTATTCAGTGGGGCGGCGACACGACGTTCTCGGCCGCGACCGGCAACCCGACGGGCCTCGCGTTCCCGAGTTCGGTTGGTCTCGCGGGTGGCGCAAGCGACGGCAATACGCCAACGGCGGGCTTGAGCCCGTTCACGCGCACCGTCGCGAACCCGAACTTCGCCGTGAACTTGCCGGCCGCGGTTGGTACCGGATCCGGTGGCGCGCTCGGTTTGACGTTCGGCTCGATCGACAACACGATCAACTTGTCGGTGCGCCTGTCGGCGGCGGAGTCGAGCGGCATGCTGCGCATCTTGAGCAGCCCGCGCATCCTCACGCTCGACAATCGCGAGGCGCGCATCGCGCAAGGCACCTTGATTCCGTTCTCGCAGGTGAGCGCGCAAGGCGTCCAGACCACGTTCCAGGAAGCCAAGCTCCAGCTCCTCGTGAAACCGCACGTCACGGCCGACGGCAGCGTGAGCATGCACGTCAAGATCAACCGCGACGAACCCGACTTCAACCAGACTTCGGCGCGCGGTGATCCGACCATCCTGAAGCGCGAAGCCGAGACGGATCTGCTCGTGATGGATGGTCACACCGCGGTCATCGGCGGCATCTTCACGCGCAACACCGGTCGCAACTTGGACCAAGTGCCGTTCTTCGGCGACATCCCGCTGCTCGGCCTGCTGTTCCAGCGGCGCCGCGCGAGCGATGAACGCGGCGAGCTCGTGATCTTCCTCACGCCCCGCATCGTGAATCGCGCCGAAGCGCTGGGCCGCTGATAGGGCGGCGCGTTGACAACGCCGCCTCCGCTCGCGGAGACTGTGCCCCGCTGACGGCCCGAAGGTAGACGCTTCGTCCGCAGCGAGGGTACCTCGTGAAGCTCACGTGCATCTTGCTCGCCAGTTCGGGACTCGGCGCGGCAATTTTCGCGACGCCAAGCGCGCGCGCGTACGAAACCGAAGTCGACGCCACGCTCGACGCGCAATTTTACTCGCTGCAAAGCCCGTACGGCAGCCCGCTCGTGCAGCGCCGCCGCTACACTCAAACGCTCGCGCTCAACTTGTACGATCTACAAGCGGATCGCGTGCCGCTCGGGGCGTCCTTGGTGTTCAAATCGCGGCTCCGGCTCGACACGGATTTCGGGCAGAGTCCCGAAGAGCGCAATCCAGACTCGAGCTACTACGTGCCGGGCCTCGCCGAAGCTCCGCTCGACATCATGTACGCCTACCTCGAGGGCCAGCGTTATCTGAACGGTTATCTCGGCTTTCGGCTCGGCCGGCAATACGTCGTCGATACGCTCGGGTTTTGGTCGTTCGACGGCGCGGACGTGATGCTCACGACTCCGGCGTACGTCGCGGTCGAAGCGTACGCGGGCTTCGAACAGCGCGGCGGTCTGCCGATGATGTTCGGCACGTCGCGCTTCGAGACCGATGGCGTCTCGCGCGGCGATCGCACGGGCCTCGCGTTCGGACAATCGCCTAGCTTTTTGCAGGAATCGAAGCTCGCGCCCGCGTTCGGCTTTGCCGTCGAATCGACCGGCGTGCAGTTTCTGCACAGCCGTTTCACCTACCGCAAAGTGATCAACCGAGATGCGGTATTGGTCTCGCCGTTCCTCGACAACGGGGGCGGACTCACTTTCGCGAGCGGCGATCGCACGTCGAGTGAACGGCTCGGCTACTCGCTTCGCGCCGACAAATCGGACCTGGGCGCGGCGGCGGGCTCGGTCGTGTACGACTTCTACAATCAGCGGCTCAGCCAATACAACGCCGGGCTCGATTGGTACGCGAGCGATCGCGTCGTGTTCGGCCTGAACTACGATTATTTCTTACCGACCTTCGACGCGGACTCGATCTTCAATTGGTTTTCGCACAGCGGCACCACGTCCGCGACGGCGCGCGCCGATGTCACTTTCTCGCGCGCGTTCCAAGTGGCCGCGAGCGGAGGATTGCGCGCATTTTCTAGCGAAGGCCAGCCCGCGACGTATCAGGCAACCCCCAACATCAATCAAACGGGGCACACGT
>DASYCL010000584.1:0-1635 GCA_036500245.1 Polyangiaceae bacterium
TTGGCTCGGCGGCGGTATCAGCCGCTACGATTTTTTCCTGGCGCTCGGCGGCGGCGCCATCGTCGAACCGGGTGACCGCGGGCTGACCGGCTCCGGCGGTTTCGGCATGAAATTTTATCTGAACGACTGGCTCGCCTTGCGTTGGGACGCGCGCGACGCCATTCATCAGATGAAGCGCGAGCAGCTCGGCGTCGAAAAGATCGTGAACGATCTGACGGTGCTCGGCGGTTTCAGCGTCTTCATCCCCTTCAAGAGTTGAGCCTCGCTCGAGGCCGAAAGCAGCGCGATGAAAAAGCTCGTCTTACTCCGTCATGGCCAGAGTCAGTGGAACAACGAAAACCGCTTCACGGGTTGGGTGGACGTGCCGCTCAGCGAGGCCGGCGCGGAGGAAGCGCGGCAAGCCGGCAGGCTGCTCAAGGCGGAAGGTTTTCAATTCGACGTGGCGTACACGTCGGTGCTCAAGCGCGCGATCAAGACGCTCTGGATCGCGCTCGAAGAGCTCGATCAAATGTGGATCCCCGTGCACCGCAGCTGGCGCGTGAACGAGCGCATGTACGGCGGCCTGCAGGGGCTCAACAAGTCGGAGACCGCCGCGCGCCACGGCGACAAGCAAGTGCTGGTCTGGCGCCGCAGCTACGACATCCCGCCGCCCGCGCTGGAGGAGAGCAGCCCGTACTGGCCGGGTAAAGATCGCCGTTACGCCGCGCTCTCGCCGAGCGAGCTACCGCGCACGGAGTGCTTGAAGGACACCGTCGCGCGCTTTCTGCCACTGTGGGAGCAAGAGATCGCGCCGGCGATCCGCCGCGGTGAGCGCGTCTTGATCGCAGCGCACGGCAACAGCCTGCGCGCGCTCGTCAAATACCTCGACAACGTGAGCGACTCCGAAATCGTCGAGCTCAACATCCCGACCGCGATCCCGCTCGTATACGAGCTCGACGACGACCTGAAGCCGCTCAAGCCGCGCTACTACCTCGGCGATCCGGAAGCCGCGGAGAAGGCCGCCAAAGCCGTCGCGAATCAGGGCAAGGGCTGATCTCTCTGCTGAGCGACACCGAAGCGAAGCGCGCCTGCTGCGCTTCGCTTCAGTGGCTCAGGCGAGATCAGAACTGCATGCCAGCGGTCGCGAACAGCGAGAACGCGTTGTACGCGTCGCCGTTCTCGTCCGTCGCGCCTGAGATGAACACGAAGCGCGCGTCGGCACCGATGAAGGCTCCGCCGAGTGGGTAGAGCAGCGTCGCACCGGGCCAGAATGCGAACTTGCTCTGGCTTACGCTTGGAAAGCCCGTGATCGATGCGGTCGCCGTCGCGTAGCCCAGACCGAGATAGGGCCGAATCACGACGGGGCCTGCATCGATGTCATACCCACCTTCGGCGCCGACGTAGTACACGTTGAGTTTGGCGCTGATCGTGGTGGTCGTTATGTTTCCGGTGTTGGGATCGAAGCTTGGAATGGCCTGGTCTTGGCTCTTGCCCAGGTGGTACACGAACGTGCCGCCCACGTAGACGTTCATCGGCAGCGTGTAGCCGGCACGCAAGCCAAAACCGAGGTTGAAACCATCCTTGAAGCCGTCGCCGACGAGTAATCCCGCGCTGGCATGCCCTGCCGTCGAAGCATCCTGCGCCTGCGCGGGAAGG
>DASYCL010000585.1:0-1769 GCA_036500245.1 Polyangiaceae bacterium
GAACGGCGGCGTCGAATATGGTGTCTTCGAGTGCTCGCCCTGCGGCTTCAAATACCCGGTGATCGCGGGTATCCCGATCATGGTCGCGCCACACGAGACGCTCGATACGATGGCCGAGACGGACGCGACCGTGTTGTTGCCGGGGCCGAGCGGTCGACAGCTCGTCGAGCTGGTTGAGGCCAAGCAGACGACCCAAGCATTTGCGAGCTTGCTCAATCCTTCGAAGCTCGACGGAGATTTGTTTTTCCCGCTGCGAGGCGAGCGGTCGGAGCCTACGTCTCGAAGCGCACGCGGTCGTGTCGAGCGCGTGCGCCAGCGCGCGCAGCGGGCATTTGCCGAACGCCTCCTGCCGCGCGCGCGTCTCCGCTTGGCGGAGTTCCTGTCTCGACATGCCGCTTCGCTGAGCGCGCTCGGTGCGATGGATCTCTATTATCGACGCTTTTCAGGAGTCGAGAATTTCAACTACTTCGCCTATCGCTTCGGTCAGCCGCGGCACCTCGCCGGCCTCGCTCTTGCGTCGCGACTCGACGGTCGCGACGGTCCGGTACTCGATATCGCGTGTGGGGTCGGGCACATGGCACACTATTTCGCCGAGCGCCGGCCCGACCGCGTGACGTTCGGCTTGGATCGCGATTTCTTTCGGCTCTGGGTTGCCAATCGCTACGTCGCCCCGCGCGCTCACTTCGTGTGTGCGCCGGCCGATCGAGCATTGCCGTTCGCGGCGAGTACGTTCGACGGCATCTTCTGCTCGGATGCGTTTCACTACTTTTTGCACCGAGCCCACAGCGTGCGCGAATTGCGGCGTCTGTTGACGCGCGAAGGCATGATCGTTCTGGCGCGCTTTGGCAATGCGCGAGTCGCACCGCGTGAAGGGTACGAGCTCGACGTAGCGGCATACGGCGCGCTGTTCGCGGACATGCCGCACGCTTTCATCGGGGAAGAGCGGTTGGTCCAAGCCTATCTACAGAAGCGCGCTCCGGACTTGCGCCGTTCCGAAACAGCGGCAGAGCTCGAGTCACAAAAATGGCTTTCAATCGTGGCGAGCCACTCGCCGACTGCGCTCAGCGACGGCGAAGCTTTCGAGGATTGGCCGCACGCGGTCGGTCGCTTGGCGCTCAATCCGATCTATCGCGAAACAGCGCGCTCCTCGGCTACTGAACTGGATCTGGAGTTCCGCTTTCCCTCGCACTGGTACGAATTCGAAAACGCCGGCTACCTCAACTATGCGCCGCAAAAGGGCCGTATTTCTCGGGCCGCGCTCGAGCGCGCGAACCACGCGGATGGTCGCGCGGCGGTGGAGCAATACGTGTCGGAGTTCCTCATGCTCGGCATGCCCGACCTCTACTCATAGGAGCGCGCGAGCGCGTGACACGCATCCCCAGCTGCTCAGTGTCCCGGCACGCTCCGAGCTCGGAAGCTTGCTTCGCTGAGTGCTCGGTGTTATTTGCGTCGCACAATGGTAAGTGCGGTTTCTTCCGCGAATGGTGGATCGAACACAGGTGAAGCGCGGGGCATGCCGAGCGTCAGCGTGGTGGTCCCGACGCGAAATCGTCCGCACCATGCCATCCCCTGTGCGCAATCTATTCTGAAGAACGACGACTTGCTCGAGCTTCTCTTCGTCGATCAGAGCGACGATCGTAAGACCGAAGAAGCTCTGAAGACGATCGACGATCCGCGGCTGAGCTACATTCCTAGTGATTTGCGCGGCGTGACCAACGGACGCAACGTCGGGATTGAGTGCAGCAAGGGCGAGATCATCGCGTACACGG
>DASYCL010000586.1:0-2327 GCA_036500245.1 Polyangiaceae bacterium
AAACAAATGAAACCGCAATCGCGCGCCGACGATCTTGTGTTCGCAGATGAGGCCGGAGAACTTCCGGAGATGCAGCACCTTGCTAGGCGGCTTCGAGAGGATCTTTTGACGGCTGGCGTGACTCGCCCAGAGCTCTTCGAAGGTCATGGGACGTGGGCTCGCTTCAACGTGCACACGTTGCGGCACTCCTACGTCACCCGGTCGCTCGCTCGCGGCGTTCCCGAGGACACTGTTCGTCAACACACGGCGCACATCTCGAACGAGCTACGCCGGTATCGAGAGTTCGCGACGTCGATCGAGGAGTTGCACCTCGAAGACCTCACTCCGCTCGATGTCGCCATCCCCGAATTCAGGGGGGTGGGCCAAAGGGTGGGCCAAGAGGTGGGCCAATTGAAAAGACTCCATCCGGCCCAAGCACCCGAATCGCCTGAAAAGCCTCGTCTTATCAACTGAGTGCACGAGGAGGGACTTGAACCCCCACACCTTGCGGTACCGGAACCTAAATCCGGCGCGTCTGCCAATTCCGCCACTCGTGCTCGGTTGCGCGTGAGAGGCGGAGGGATAGCGCGAGCGTGCGCGAACGTCTACCGAAAGCGCGCGCGGCTCATTTCGTGCTCGATTCGCTGTTTTGCGCGCTGAGCGGGTGGCACACTTTTTCCTCGACTTCACAGCCGTTCGCGACTTCGCCATCGTCGTCGCAGAACCCCGCACTGCACTGGATGATGCGACACGTGCCGCCGAGACAGCCGCTTTCGGCGTGCGCGCCGCTGCACTCGTCCCCGCACACGCCGCAGTTCTTCGCATCCTCGACCAACACTGATTCGCAACCGTCGTTGGGATTGCGATCGCAGTCGGCGGTGCCGGGCGGGCAATCTTTGAGTCGCCCGCGGTCGGCGGGATCCTCGGGCTCCGGAGCCGTGCGTTCGTTCGCGACGCTGTCGGCGTTGACCGTCACCGGAATGCGCGGCTCACAGCTGCCCAACCCAAAAATAAAATACGAACTTTGCAGCGCCAATAAGCGCACCGCCCGCATGAATCTCGCCACGCCTCGTTCAACACGCAAACTGCGCTCGACATTGGGTGACCGCGTAGAAATGGTTGCCGGCCGTTTGGATTGAGTTCAGCGCGGACGGCGCGGCTCGCACTGGTAGCCCGCGCGCGGCAAGGGCGCTCGCGCATTCACGTCGCTTTCGCTTGCTGGCGAAGCCAGTGTAGGCTTCGCCCGCGTGAGCGAGAGCGAAACAGCCTTTTTTCGAGTGTGCAGCACGTGCAAGAAGCCGATTGGCTTCGGCGCTGACTACTTTCGTTGCAGTGTTTCGACCTGCAATCGCAACAAGCTTTCGCTGTTTTTTTGCTCGCTCGCTTGTTGGGATGCGCACGTGCCGGAGGCGAAGCATCGCGACGCTTGGGCCGAACCGGTGAAAGCGCCGACGCGCGAACAGCTGCGCGCCGAAGAACGCGAAGCCGAGGAACGCGAAGAGCGCGTCAAAGCGCGGGAGAACACCATGAGTGAAGAAGCCGAAAAGCGCCGCCGCATCATCGGCGCGGCGGGCGAAGAGTTGCCGAAAGACGTGCTCGTCGTCGTCTCGAAGCTCAAGGCGTACATCAAGGCGCGCTCCGGCATGAATACGTCGGACGCCGTCACCGAAGTGCTCTCGGATCGGATCCGCTCACTGTGCGACGCAGCAATCGAGGTCGCGCACGCAGACGGTCGGAAGACCGTGCTCGATCGCGATTTCAAGTAGCGTCACGCGCGCCGAAACGCGTTTCGAGCTCAATTGCGCGCGCCGAGCCACGCGCGCACGTCGCTCGATAACTCGTGCGGCTCGATCATCGAAATCATGTGCCCGGCGTTCGGATAGTGGCGGATCGCGACGCTGCGCGGATTGTTCGGATAACCGAGCGTGAGCGCGTCCGCGGTTTCGGACACGGTGACCGTGCCGGAAATCGAGCGCAACGCGGGGGCGAGTGCGGGCTCGGGCACGACCAAATCACGCTGTCCGTCCGTGACGAATGCATCGATGGATTGCGCGTTGTCGAGAAACGCGGCGCCGACCAAATCGAGATCGTACCAATCCGGGTTGTCCGAGCCTTTGCCCGGCGTGAGCGGCGAATACGCGAGGTTGTAACTTTGCCCGACCGGCAACGCGCCGAGCAACGAAACGAGCGCGCTTTGATCCGGTGTCGTGTCGTCGGCCGCGCTGCACTTGAAGCCGAGCGCGCGAGCCGTCGCGTTCAAACCCGGGATCGATTCGAGCTTCACGCCGTAAAGCGCTTCGGCGGCGGCGGGTGAAACTTGCGCGGCGTCGGCCGCGAAGATGCGCGCA
>DASYCL010000587.1:0-2928 GCA_036500245.1 Polyangiaceae bacterium
CGCGGCTGATCACGGTTTTCGAATGACGGGCGGCCACGTTAGAACTGACCGAACAGGCGCCCGTCGCGTCGCTCGATGCGCGAGCGGCCAAACGTCGTGCTCGCGCAGGGCAAAAGACATCAGAGATACAATGAATGGCAGAGTTCACCCCCGACTAATTCACCCCATGCATCCGCCGCGCGATGAACGGTGAGAGCGCGATCACGATCACACCCACGACGAGCGCCACTTCAGCGATGCCGTGAAACACCGAACCGTAAACCATCACCGTGTCGACGGCCTTCGGTGTAGCTCGAGCCGCGGAGCTCGCGCCGCCGACGCCCGTCAGCTGCGCGATGAGCGATGCCGCGTATTGCGCGAATGCGCTCGAAAGAAACCACACGCCCATCATCATGCCCGTGATGCGTGGCGGCGAGAGCTTCGTCATCATCGAGAGCCCGATCGGCGATAGGCAAAGCTCGCCGGTCGAATGCAACAAGTAGCCGAGGACGAGCCAGAACATGGGCACCACGCCCGTCGCGCGCGACTCGAACGCGCCGAAGTACAGCGCGACGAAGCCGAGGCCGAGCTGGACGATGCCGAGCCCGAACTTGAGCGGCGTGCTCGGATCCTGGTGCCGCCGCTCGAGATAAAGCCAGAGCGCGCTGAACGCCGGCGCGAACAACAAAATGAAGAGCGGGTTGACCGACTGAAATTGCGAGGCCGGGATCACGAAATGGAACAGCCTGCGATTCACGTTACGGTCCGTAAACAGACTCATACTCGTGCCGGCCTGCTCGAAGAAGGCCCAAAACACGACTGAAAAAAGCGTCAGCACGAGCGCGACGGCGAGCCGGTCGCGCTCCACGCGATCGCGAGAACGAAGCAAGACGACGAGCAACCCGACGAGCACGACGATGCCGAACACGATCAGCAAAGCGCCGACGAGCCGATCGTGCTGGATCAGTTGCCAGACCACGAACAACGCCAGAATAGTCGCGAGATAGACGGCGAGCTCGCGGGAGATTCCAGGCGCGATGGCGCGCTTGAGCGCCGCGCCGTCCGGCGGATCGGCGATGCCAGCGAGCAGACGCTGTGCGCGTAAAAACACGAACAGACCGACGATCATGCCGATGCCGGCGAGCCCGAAGCCCCAGTGCCAGCCGAAGCGTTCACCCAAATACCCGCAGCCAAGCGGCGAGAGCAGCGCGCCGAGGTTGATGCCCATGTAGAAAATCGTGAACGCGGAGTCCCGCCGCGGATCGCCCGGGCCGTACAAGCGTCCGACGATGCTCGAAATGTTGGGTTTGAAGAAGCCGTTGCCGCAGATCAAAAGCGCGAGCGCGAAATAGAAGACTGCGAGATTCTGCACGGCCATCGCGAAATGGCCGCACGCCATCAGCACGCCGCCGAGCACGACTGCTTTGCGATAACCGAGCAAACGATCCGCGAGCAATCCACCGATCACGGGCGTCGTGTAAACGAGCGCGGAGTAACTGCCGTAAATCGCGTAGGCCGCGTTGTCGCTGAACAAAAATGATTTGGTCAGGTAGAGCACGAGCAGCGCGCGCATGCCGTAGAAGCTGAAGCGCTCCCACATCTCCGCGAAGAAGAGATATGCGAGCACGCGCGGATGCTTCAGCGCCGAAGTCTCTGCCACGAGCGAGTACTACACCAGATCAGTGTAGCGCCGGATCCGGCACCGGATCGGGTCGGCGAATGCCGGCTTGGGCCAGGCGCTCCGCAACTAGCGCGATGCGCTGCAGATCTTCGAAACCGAGCACGCCGGCATAGCCGGAGAGCGAGCGCACCACGACGGGGCGGCCGTTGAGCTCGAGCAAGTGGCGGCGCACTTCGTCGAGCGGAGTGCCGGCATCGACCGCGAAGAACTCGCGACGCATCAAGGAAGCCAGCGGCGCCGTCAACCCGACCCGCGGCGCGGCGTGCAGGACTTGCTCGCGCGTGACGGTGCCGACCAGCTCCTTGCCGTAGAAAACCGCGAAGTGCGATTGCGCACTTCTTACCAGCGCGTCGAGCACGTGCCCGACTTGTTCGTGCGGCGCGAGCACGAGCGCGTGCGGATCGCAGACTTCGCCGGCGCGAAGCTCGTGCAGCAAATCGCTGGCGCGCACGGCGGCGCGTTCTTGACCCGCGCCCACGAACACGAACAAGCCGATCAGCGCGAGCATGCCCGAGTTCGGCGAGTTCGCCAGCAGTCCGTACGCCACCAGCGCGAGCGCGATCGCTTGACCGACGCCAGCCGCGATGCGCGTCGCGCGAGAGCGACCAAGCGCGAGGCTCAAGAGCGCGCGGAACACGCGGCCTCCATCCATCGGCAGCGCGGGCAGCATGTTGAACACGGCGAGCGTTGCATTGCCGACGAACAGCCAGCGCGCGAGCCCGAGCGCGGTCGGCTCGGAGAATTGAGCCGCGTCACGCACGTCCAAGAGCGAGTCCGGCTCATAGTGCATGAGCGCGAACCCGAGCCCGCACGCGATCGCGACGTTCACGAGCGGACCGGCGAGCGCGATCAGGAGCTCATGAAGCGGTTTTTTCGGCTCGCTCTTGAGCCGCGCCACGCCACCGATCGGCAAGAGCAGGATTTCGCTCACTCCGACGCCGAAGCGCTGGGCGACCAAGCTGTGACCGAGCTCGTGCAACGTGAGGCAAACGAACAACGCGCACAACAGAATCACGCCGAAGAGCGCGCCCCGAAGTCCGTTAGTGCCGCTGAAGGCGCTCGCGAAGTAGGCCAGCGCGAAGGCAAAGGTGGCGTGCACGCGCACGTCGATGCCGGAGACGCGCGCGATGCGCAGCGACCACTTCATGCGCGGACGATAGTGCCGAGCGCCCAACTTGGCGAGGCGGGCGAACCGCTTCCAGGGCATTGGCGGGCAATCAGTGCCATCCGAACCGCGCCGCGCCGCGCGCGACGTTCATGCGGGGTTT
>DASYCL010000588.1:0-3595 GCA_036500245.1 Polyangiaceae bacterium
GCAAGAGCGAGCGTTCGAGTTCGCTCTCCGGTTCGTCGTAGAGTCGTGTCGGTTCGTTCATGATCCGACCTCGGCGTGGGGGATGGACGACAGCGCGCGCACGCGCTCGCGGAAATCTGCGCGCGCGCGCCTCAGTCGCGAAGCAACGGTGCCTTGCGGAATTTCGAGCGCGTCTGCGATCTCGATCATGCTGAGCTCTTCGAGTTCGTAGAGCACGAAGACCATGCGCAAATCCGATGACATCGTCGCCAGCACCTCGTCGAGCAGTTCGCGGGCTCGCTTTTGATCGAGCAACTGCTCGGTCTGCATCGGCACCTGGACGCGGAGCTGCGCATCCGAGTCGTGCACTTCACGGCGCCGCGCGACCGTGCGTCGCGCGTGTGCCGCCATGCGCAGCGCGGTCTGCAGCAAGAAGCTCTTTTCGGCCTCCGGCCGCACGTCGTCCAAGCGGTTCGAGACGGCAATGAACGTGCGCTGCACGTCGTCGTCGATTTCGGCTTCTGGCGTGCCGGCGTTTCGCAACACACGCGCGACGAAATCGATGTACCGATCGACCATGGCGCGCAGGCGCTTCTCGCGTTCGCTCGCGCGGCTCACGCTACGAAACGTAGCGATCGACGGCGGGGCTGGCAACCAGAGTGCCGGTGTGGGCGAATTGGCTACCATTGGCAGGACCGATCCTGAACCAAATATTCCCGCAGCCGAACAAACTGATCACGCTGTTCGAAGCGCGAGACTGCGCTCAGAAGCGGTAACCCAAGCCCAACCGTAAAATCGGCGAAATAACGGGGGTTTCCGCGACGATTCGCCCGGGATCGGTCTCATAGAAACGGCGTTTTTCCAGCGCTGCGCTGGCCCCGAGCGCGCTCTCGAACATGAAACCGCGCCCGAGCGAGAGGGAGAGTTTGAAGTCCAAGCCTGCGCTCCACCAGCCGCGCGAGACCGTCGTCGGTTCGGCGACGCCACGCCCGGTCGCGCCGAGCACGCCGCCGATTGCGAGAGCGCACGGCGCGAACTCGACGCCGCCGAAGCGAAACCCGAGCGGACAGGCGTCGAGCGCGAGCGCCGCGAAATCCGAGCGATGGTCGCTCGGATTGCTGCCGAGGCCCGACTTCGCGAAGAGCAATGAAAGCTCGAGTGACGAGTAGTGACTCTCGCCACTGTCCCGCACGAACGATGCCGAGAGCGCGCCTCCGCTGTCGAGCTCGGAGCTCAGCGCCTCGGTGGCAATCGCTTCGAGCCCGAGCTCGACGTGTAGTTCGGGCGCGCGCGCGACGACGATCGTGCGGGGCTCGGGTGCGGGCGGACAGACGGCTGCTGCCGGCGCGGGCTTCGCTACCGCGGTTTCACGCGGTGCATGCGCGTTCGGGTCGACCGAAAGCGCGATCGTCAATGAAAGCGCTTCCACGACCTCTTTGCAGGTGGCGCCTTCGACGCTGCGCGCGGAGCTTTCGTTGTGATTTACCGTCTCGCGGACTTCGCCGGTGAAGCCGCGCTCGCCGCGCGTGACGCGCACGTTCACCTCGACCGCGGAATCGTCGCTCGCCGCGCGACGCACGTGATCGGTGCGCGCGCGGATCGCGTCGTAAAGCTCGACTTCACTCGGGCACGACGCGGGCGCCTCGTATTCGATGCTGAGCGGCGTCGTGTCTTCGCTGAGCGCGAGTAAGAGCATGGACGCGGCCGCGAGCAAGGGCACGCGCCGAGCGTCGCACGGGCGTCCGGCTCAGGGCAATGGCTCGAGTGGGCCGGTCGCGGGCATGCGGCTATCGCTCTCTTTGACGAGGGCATCGTAGCGCGTTTGCTGATCGGGCCGCAGCGCAGCGCGAATCTCGACGTCCATACGCCCCTTCTGTGCGCGGAGTGGATCGCCGCAGCGGTCGAACATTTCGCGCGCGAGTTTTCGGCGCTCCGGCGAATACTTGCTGACGATCGAGCGGACTTGCTCGGACTCTGCGTCGTCCAAACCCAGACGATGCGACAGCGCGTTGATGCGGCGATGCTCGAACACCGAATAGCGATCGCGAAATAGATGTGCGTAGCGCCGCTGCAGCATGGCGCGCGAACCGGCGCCACCGATCAAGAGCCCGAGGATGAATACGAGCAGCAACGCGCCGAGGCCTCTGACTCGAGAGCGATCCATCACTCGAGCTCCACGGAAGCGTAAGAAGTCGCGATCTCGTCGTCCACCGAGCGGTCGACTTGCACCGCCCAAATCACGGCCAAGGCCGCGGCGATCGCCGCGACCGGCAAGAGCCTACGTGCTGAAAACCAGGCGCCCTCGAGCAAGCTCGGCGTAGCTTCTTCGTTCACAGCTCGCATCACGCGCGCGGAGAAGCTCGCGCTCGGACGGAGCGCTTCACTGCCGCGCGCGAGCCGAGCCAAACGCTGATCGATGTCCTCGTAGTCGGTCACAGCTGTTGTCTCCTCTGCCGCAGCGCCGCCCGCGCGCGCACCAAGCGCTGCTCCACCGCTCCTTCGCTCACGCCCATCACTTCGGCGATTTCGCCGTTGTTCAAGCCTTCGAGGCTTTGCAGGACCAGTGCCGCGCGCTGATCCTGCGGCAGCTCCTGAAGCCAATCGTCGAGCTCCGCGAGTGCGAGGCGCGCTTCGGCGAACGCAGCGCCGTCCCAGCTCGGGTCGATCTGCGTGTCGCTTTGCTCGCCGCGTCGCTTGCGGCTGCGCTTCGCGTCGATCGCGCCGTTGACGACGATGCGATAGAGCCAAGTCGCGGTGCTCGAGCGCCGATCGAACTCGCCGGCGCTGAGCGCGCGAAATGCTTTGACGTACGCTTCCTGCACCACGTCCTCGGCGTCTGCTTGATTGCCCATGATCCTAGCGCCCAGTCGAACGAGCCGGACGCTCGTTGCGTCCACGATTTGTTGAAAGGCCGAGTGGTCCCCGTTCAGGACTCGATCGACGGCCTTCTCGAGTGTGTCCAATGGCTCTCTCCGCGACCTTCACGTTTCCTCTTCTTACGTGGTTCGACGGCAAATCCAGCGCCCTTCCTACGCGTGCGTGCAATTTTGTCCGAACCGCCGCGCGAAAAACTGGCCGACATCCAGCTAACTTACGGCAATTCCAAGCTAAATGCGTCAACCTCCAAAAAAATCGTCGGGCGCTGCGTAGGGTGCTCGGGTGGGTTTTCGTCGGACGGATTGAAAGTGAAGGAGACCAAAACATCATGCGCACTTCGATCCTGACCTGTGTCGTTTCTGGTTTTATCGCCTTGTCGCTGGCTGCGTGTTCCGCCGCGAACAACGAGCCGGTCGATCAGAGCGCGGCTGCGGAGACCGCGGGGCTCAGCGCGCCGGCTGCTCCGGCTCCGAACGGGAGCGTCGCGACGGGCGAGCATCACGGTCGTCACATGCACGATCCGGCGGCGATCGTGAAGCGCTTCGACAAGAACGGTGACGGTGTCTTGCAAGTGAGCGAGCTGCCGGAGCGGATGCAAAAATTCATGGCCAAGGCCGACACCAACGGTGACGGCGTGCTCACGGTCGACGAGCTCAAGGCGGGCGAAGACAAGCTGCGCGCCGAGTTCATCGCCAAGGCCGACAGCAACCACGACGGTGTGGTGAGCCCGGAAGAGCGC
>DASYCL010000589.1:0-1895 GCA_036500245.1 Polyangiaceae bacterium
AGCAAAAAGCGCTCCTTCACCGCGTCTTGCATGCCGCGCTCTGCCGCCAAGTGCAGTAAGCGATGTGCGTCGAAGGTGTTGCCGGGACGAATCCGAGAAAAATCGAAGCTCACTCCGTCCGCCTTTGCGACTTCGGTCATGCTCGCGATGCGCGCTTCGGCTTGCGCAACCGGCATGCCGTACTTTTTCGCCAAGCGCTCGGCGTACGATGCGCTCGGATCCCGTTCGCGCGGTGCTTCTGGATCGAGCTCGAAGGCGTGCCACGTCACTTCCACTTGTTCACGCTCGGCCTCGGGCAAGCGCGCGACCGCCGCTTCCAGTCGCCGCTTGCCGACAAAGCACCACGGGCACGCAATATCCGACCAAACATCCACACGCAGCTTGTCCATCTCCTATCAATCTAAGTCCCCGATCATGCCCGCGCTAGCCCACGCTGGGCGCCTGTGAACCGTACGCCCAATGAGCGCTTTGGTCGCGACTTATTACTTCACTTTCGCTTTCGCGCCCGAGCGCGCGCGAAAGATTGGCAGCCGAATGCGAGGAAATAAAACCTGGCCATTCATCACATCTCCGTCCTCTTCTTTTTCGCGCCGAAGCGCGCGCGAACGGCTCGGGCCGGATGCCCGGAAATAAAAACAAAGCCAGCGTGTTCGCGCGGCTGATCACGGTTTTGGAATGATGGGCGGCCACGTTAGAACTGACCGAACAGGCGCCGGTCCCGTCACTCGATGCGCGGGCGGCTAAGCACTGTGCGCGCGCAGGGACAAGAAACTCCGCGAGGGCAGGGCCCAAAAACATCCCAAGACACTGATCTACCAGTTTCAGTCTCGGGCCCGGGCCTCCGCGGCGGGCTTCGCCCGACGCTTGGGGGCCCCGCGACGCGCGCAGCAGCGGGGTGCGCGCGAGCTACGGGGGCTTCGGACATTTGCGACGCCCTTTGAATGATTGACGCGAGCACGGCGCGGCGTGGTGTGACGCCTGCGTGCGGGGCACCCCAATCGATCGTCGTGAATGTGCGCTCGAATCGTCGAGAGTCGCGCTCGTTTGGAAAAATCAAATGTGCCGGTGAAATGGGCTGCAGAAACGCATTGAGCTTCAATTCATGTGAGCCGATTTCGGGATTTGTAGACTGTTAGGAGGGGCGTCGTTCGACTTTGCTAGCTGGTCGACTTTTCCTCGGCCCGGGAGAGCGTATGAAATTTCGTCGTGGTGATTCGACTCGGAGTGGGTTCGCTGGAAAGTGGCACTCTCGCGCGAGCGCGCTCGCGTTGTGCGGGTCATTCGCGGTGCTGTTCGGCTGCAGCAGCACGGGCGGCGGCGCCGAGCCGGATGGCTCGATTCAGGGCGAGCTGCACATTTATCGTGTCGATTATTTAGATGGGCACAGTGAGCGCTTGTTTTTCTTGGCGGCGAGCGAGGATGCACCGGAAACGCACCTCACGTTCGCGCAAGAGCCCAATTTGCAGCCGTGGACGAAGCTGAAGGTTTGGGGCGCCGAGACGACGGACGGGATCAATGTCGATCGCTACCAAGAACAAACCGAAGCAGTCACGGACGACGTGCAGTCGACGAGCGAAGCGCTCACCAGCCCGACGAAGAAAACGCGCACGGTCGGGTTCGTGCCGATGGATGTCGGCAACGGAGTGAACCTCGCTCCTGCTGACGCGCAGACGGCGATCTTCGGTGTGCGCACGCCGACGCAAGCCGGCTTGAATCAGTTTTACAACGAGAACTCGTACGGGGGCTTCAACTTCACCGGTGACATCCTTCCGACGCAGATGGTGACCTCGCTCGGCACCTGCCAGCAGTCGGCGATCACGGCGATCGAGAAGCAATGGCCGACCACGTTCGGCACGACCTACAATCACTGGATGCAGTACATCGGCTCGAACTTC
>DASYCL010000590.1:0-12259 GCA_036500245.1 Polyangiaceae bacterium
GAGCTGGCACGCCGACTGCGCCAAGGGGGGGCATGACTCGAAGCCTCAACAAGCCCTTGGTTCGTCACTGCAATCGCGCGCGGAAGGCGCTGCTCGAGGCGCGCGCGGCGGCGATGCGTGGAGCGCCGGCTCCTTCGGAGCGGCTGTTTTGGCAGCGTGTTCGTGGGAAGCAGTTGGGAGTCGTGGTGCGGCGGCAGGTGCCGCTTTTGGCGCGGTTTATTGCGGATTTTTAAGTTCCGCGGCTGCGCGTCGTGATTGAGATTGATGGCGGCTATCACGGCGAGCGGGGCGCGAAGGACGCCTCGCGAGACGCAGCGCTGGCGCGTGCGGGATTTAGCGTGGTGAGGTTTGGGGCATCCGCGGTTGAGGGTGAGATCGAGGAGGCGCTGGCGCGGTTGCGGGCCCTGCTAGTGGGCGAATGAGCCTTTGATGCCGCGGCTTAGCCATTCGTGGATGGATTTGTTGGAGATCGAGGCGTCTTCGAGGGGATCGTTTCGGTGCGTAAATTCGTCGAAGGAGACGCTGATGTAAGGACCGAGCGTGAAACCGGGTGCGACGCGGAAATCGACGCCGCCTTGAAGGTTCGCGAGCTCCCATTGCCGCGTATTCCCACATCGACGAGCCAGACACAAAACGACGCCGCGCAAGTCTCGAGGACCTGCGCGGCGTGGGACGAACTGGGTGGGTCTTGGGTCGGTTGTGCTGGGCGGCGATTTGCCGTGGGGACCCTCGGCCGCGCGTTTCGGCCGTTGCGGCCGAAACATCCGGCCAAGAGGGCCCCGGCGCGCGGAGTAGCGAAGCGGCGAGCACGCCGGTCGTGCATCGCCGCTTCACGTCGAGGAGCATCAAAACGGAGCGCAAACTTCGCCGATGGGGTCGACAGTCACGCACGCTTCGGGCGTGCCGCCGTCGACTTTGACGCGGCCGCCGAGCAGGGTCACGCAGCTGCCGCCGGTTGGGCAATATTCGCCGTCGACCGAGCCTTCGAGGCCGGAGTTGCCGATTTTTACGCTGACTTTGCCGGTGAAAGAGCCGTAGTTGAAGTCGGGCACGGTGACGTGTTGGTCGCAGGTTTTCACTTTTTGGCAGCTGTTCGGCACGCTGCAGGTGTTGGCGATGTTGCACGTCGCGGCGACGTTGCAGCTGTTCGCGATGTTGCAGCTGCTCGCGACGCTGCAGCTCGCGGGCGAGCTACAGCTGCAGCTGCCTGAGGTGAAGAAGCTGCCGATGCAGGATGCGCCGCAGTGCAGCGCGTCGCTGAAGTAGTCGTAACCGCAGACGGCCGCGTCGGTCACGGTGTGCGTGCCACACTCGGCGGCGCTTTGCACCGTGGAAGTGCCGCACTTCACGGCGTCGGTCACGACGGTGGTCCCGCACTTCGCGGCGTCGGTCACCGTGCTGTAGCCGCAGACCGCGCCGTTCGCGACGGTTTGCGCGCCACACACGCTGGCGTCGGTCACGGTTTCGTAGCCGCAGACGGCCGCGTCGGTGACTTGTTGGACGATTTCTTTGCCGCCCGTGATTGGGATCGTGACGCTCGCGGTGCCTTCGAGATCGACGCCCGCTTGCGTGATGCTGCCGAGCATCGAGACGGCCGAGATCGGCGTTTGGAAGGTGCCGCTCACTTTCATGCCGGTTTGATCGATGCGCGCGTGCGCGTCCGCGCCGAGCTCGACGCTCGCGACCGCGAATTTGCCGTCGAGCGTGATGTACCAATCCTTCGGATTGCCGTCGAAGAAGCCGACCGTCGCAAGATCGCCTTTCAAGCCGATGTACGGCGAGATGCTGGTCGATGCAGTGCCGCTGACGGTGAGGCCGTCTTGGTCGGCATTGAGCGTCGCTTCTGCCATCGCCAAGTCGGTCAAGTTGAGACCGGTCCATTGTCCGAGCTTGGTCGCGTCGAGCGACAAGTCGCCTTCGGCTTTGAAGTAGGTGTCGCTGAGATCGCTGCTGGCGTGGCCGGCGGCTTTGAGCTGCGCGGTGTTCTTCAGCGGCACCGAGTCCGGCATCCAGCCGTTGCCGGCCGTCACCATGCCGCTGTAGTAGGCCGCGCCGCTTTGGTTCGCGATCGTGCCGACGATCGTGCTCTGAGCGATTGGAATCGAAAGGCCGATCACGCCCGCGGAGATGCTCACGTCGAGCTCCGAGTTCGAACCGAATTGGAAGCCGCCCGCGGGATCGGTGAAGAACGTCTTGCCGTCGCCATTCGGATCGAGATTGACGACGGTGTTGCCGCCGATCGCGACCGGGATTTTCAAGTCGTTGAGATCGATTTGGCCGCCGATCCAGAGGTGCCCGTCGAAGCTCGCCGCATTTTGATCGATGCCCCACGTCGTCGTCGGCGTGAACGGCAAGTGCCCGCCGATCGAGAAGCCGACGCTGGCTTCGTTGACCGGGCCCATCAAGCCGCCGAGCGACGCCTTCAAGAAGAAGCTCGGATCGGACGGATCGAGCGTCATCGTCACGCTTTGGTTGTTCGCGGCCGAGACCGAGAGCTGCCCGATGGTCGCGTTGAAGCCGGCTGAGAACGTGAAGTAAAGGTATTTGCGATCGCTTTTGATCGGTGCGTCCACGTTTTGAATGTTGACGCCGAGATCGTAGCCAACCGCCGCGTACACCAGATTGTCCACGCTCACGCCTTGCATGAAGCCGAGGTTCGGGAATGGCAGCGCGACCATGCCTTGGAAGCTCTGCAAGCCTTCGCCTTTGCCTGCGTCGTAGTCGAGCGTGAGTTTGGCGCTCGCCAGCGTGATGTGTTGGTTGTTCGGCACGTCGATTATGACCGTGCCCGATAGCGAAAAGCCGCCGTCCGCGAGGTTCTCGACGTTACTCGCCAGCGTGCGCAGGGTCACCGGCACTGCGCCTTTTGGATCGAGCACGAACGTGGCAAAGCCGTTCGGCGTCACATTGCCGTCCGCTGGCGCCGCGCCGTTCGTGCCGTTGGCGGGTGCGCTATTGCTGCCTGCGCTGTTCGCGCCGGCACTCGCGTTGCCGGCACCGCCGGAGCTCGCGCCGCCATTTGCCCCCGCTTGAGCACCGCTGCCGGCCGCGCCGTTTCCGTTTGCTCCGCTTTGAGTCCCGTTCGCGCCGTTCTGCGCGTCGCGTTGCGCCGCCGAACAGCCGTTGCCGTCGACTGCTGCGCCGGCCGGCGTGTTCGGGCAAAGATCTTGATCAGCGGGCACGCTGTCCGTGTCGCCGTCGCTGTTCGGGTGCGCGGCTGCGTTCGGGTCGGCCATGCCGGGAACGCCCGCGTTCCCGTTCGATTGTCCGGCAGTACCGCAGCCGGAAACGAATGCAACCAAGAGCGCCAGTGACGTGTGCAGATATGAGCGTGCCATCGGGTAGTCCTCCTTAAGCGGCCGAAGACGCGAGCGACCAGGCCAGCGGGCTCGGGTCGCTTGCTTCGCGTCGGGTGAGCCGCGTTAGAGCAACGCGCATGCCACTGGCGATTGAGCCGAAAAACCGCGCGATTTGTCGTCCGCGTGAGCTCGCGTGCAAACCGTTGCACGGGCGTGTTGCAAGCCCCTGCGAGCGCGTGCAAGCCGTTGCACCGCTTCGCCGTCTGACTTCGGGCGAATGCAATTTCGCGCCGCGTTCGCCTTGCATTCGACCGCCCGCTTCGACATAAGCGAGGATATGGCTGGAGAGCCGCGTTTTCTGATCGCGTCAGCGGATGACGCCAATGCTTCGGTGCTCGAGGCTTTGCTGTTCGAGACGGGCGCAATCGGGCAGCGCGTGACGAGCGCGGAACAGGCATTCGCGGCTTTGGATTTGGGGTCCTTTGACGTGCTCATCGCCGACATAACACTCACCGATTTGCCGGCCGCGGCACTGCCGTCCGCGCTCAGCGAGCGCGGCCACGAGCTGCCCGTGATCGCGCTCGTGGACGGCCAGCACCCGGCCGACGGCGCGGCCGCGGTGCGCGCGGGCGCGGCCGATTTTCTGCGCAAGCCGATCGAGCGCGACGAAGTGCGTTACGTCCTGGCAAAAGCACTGCAGAGCGCGCAGCCCAGAGAGGACGAACCGCCGCGCTCGCGCGTGTTTGCGCCGAGCGTCGAGCTGATCGGCAAATCCGAACCGATGCTCGAACTCCAGCGCACGTTGCGTCGCGCTGCGAACGGCATCGCGACCGTGCTCGTGCGCGGTGAAAGCGGCACTGGCAAAGAGCTCATCGCGCGTTTGGTGCACGAATATTCGCCGCGCCGCGCTGGGCCGTACGTCAAAGTGCACTGCGCGGCGTTGCCCGATCAATTGCTCGAGAGCGAGCTGTTCGGCTACGAGCGCGGCGCATTCACGGGAGCCACCGCGCGCAAGCCGGGCCGCGTCGAACTCGCCGAGGGTGGCACGCTCTTCCTCGACGAAATCGGCGATATCAGCCCTGCGACGCAAGTGAAGCTCTTGCGCGTGCTGCAAGATCGCAAGTACGAGCGGCTCGGCGGCACCGAGACGCTCTCGGCCGACGTGCGCTTCGTGACCGCGACGCACCGCGATTTGGAAGCGCTGGTGCGCGAAGGGAAATTTCGCGAAGACTTATTTTATCGACTCAACGTCGTGGCGCTCTGGGTGCCGCCGCTCCGCGCGCGCCAATCGGACATCGAGACTTTGGCGCTGCATTTTTGCGAAAGTGTCGCGGCTGCGAATGGCCGGCGCGTGCCCGCGTTCGACGTCGATGCGCTCTCACTCTTGGCGGCCGAAGCTTGGCCGGGCAACGTGCGCCAGTTGCAAAACGTGGTCGAGCGCTTGGTCGTGCTCGTTTCCGGGCCGCGCATTGCGGCTGCCGACGTGAAGCGCGAACTGTCGCAAAAGCCGGGCACACTTGCGTTCGCGGTGAGCTCGGGTTTCGCGCCGCAAATGGACGTCGAGCAAACCGCGATGGAGCTGCAGCAAGCGCTGCGCAAAGCCGAACGCCGCGCGATCGAGCGCGCGATGGCGAGCGCCAATGGGGACAAGAATCTCGCCGCGCGCTTGCTCGGCATCAGCCGTAGAAGCCTCTACTACAAGCTCGAAGAGCACGGCCTTTGACGCTCCGTGCGAAGCGCCCCTAAGGCGAACGAAATAACCAAGTCAGGCCGACGATGCTCAGGCCAATCACGATCAGCGCAACGAGCGCGATCACGACGTCCACCGCGCGAAAGCCCTGATTTTTTTTGTTGCTCGGGGCCGCGCGTTTCGGCACTTGGGCGATCGGTGCGTCACTACCGCTCGCGACGTCGAATGCCGGCGTTTTTGCGCCGCGTTCCGCGTTCGCGCTGGTAGGGGCTTCCGCGCCGCCCGCGACGTTCGGCGGATCGATCGAGTCGTCATCGCGCATTTGTTCGTCGCTGCCGGCTTCGATTTCGCCGAGCGCAGCCAGCACCGGATCTTCGAAGCTGAATTCGCTCGCGCCGAACGCCAGCAGCGCGCCGTTCGGCCAAGCTGTGTCGCGGTTTGGCTCGAGCTGGCTGCCGCCGAGGGTGGCGCCATTTTTCGAGCCTAGATCGCGCACGAATAGCTGCGTGCCGCGCCGAATCAACTCGACGTGGCGGCGCGACACGTCGGGATCGCTCAGCGCGAGATCTGCGCTTTGCAAACGCCCGACGACATACGGACGATCGAATTCGGTGAGCAAGAGCTCTTTGCCGAGATCCGGGCCTTTGCTCACGAGCACGCGCGGGGCCGCGAGCTCGCCTTCGGCCGACAGCGAGCTTGCAACGAGCGCGAGCGCGATCTCTTTGGTGATGAGTCCGGGATTTTGCGTGGGCAAAACTTGCGCGACGGTGAGCTCGAGCCAAATCCGGCCCACTCGAACCAAGTCTCCGGAACGGACCACGCGCGGCGCTTGGGGTGAGAGCCGCACTGGGCCGACGAAGGTGCCGTTGCTGCTGCCTTCGTCGATCACGACGTAGTCGGTGCCGCGCTGGCGAATCGAGGCGTGGCGATGACTGACGCTCGGATCCGGCAAGCGGATTTCGCAACCGTCACCCCGACCGATCACGATGCGCGGCGCGTCGAAGGTGATGGTCGCCTGAGACTTGAGGTCCCCGGAGCGGACCACGACCGTCAGGGCCATGAATGCCGGCATATTCGGTCAGCCTTCGCCCGAATGTCCACATCGCTGCAGACAAATCGCGCTCCGGTCTGGCGCGCGTTCGGCGCGGCGCCGCGCGTGGCTCGCGCGGTCGCAAAACTTGGCCCAAACGCGGCCGCCGACTTACTCGGGACGGAACGCGGGAATCTGGCCACGCTGGCTTCGTTCCCGCCGGAGGCAGCCATGACCGAAATCCAAGAACGTCGCGCCGAGGGCGCGGGGCGCGTGCGGGTCGAAACCCTGGTCGAAGTGTGCGGCAATGAGCCCGGAATTCCCGCGTTCGAGGCCGAAGCGGTCGACGTGAGCGCACGCGGGATGCACCTTCGCACCGCCTATTTGCCGGACAACGGCGCGCCGCTCGTGTGCCGCTTCGAGGACGAAGGGCGCGAAATCGTGGTCGAGGGTCGGGTGGCTTGGCGCCGCGAAGGTTCGCGCGGCGGCGAGTTCGGCGTCGAATTCACCGCGCTCGATTCGAACAGCGTGGGCGCCCTGCGCGACTTGTGCGACGGCGCTTCGCAGTCGGAACAGGACGAGCCCGCGGTCGACGACTCGAAAGCCGAAGTCGGGTCGCGCGTGCGCTTGCACATCGACGGCCTCGGTTCGCCGATGAAGGCGCGCGTGCGCGAGGCTGGCAGCGAGAAAGTGCAAGTCGGGTCGAACCTCGAGTTCCTCAGAGTCGGGCGCAAACTCGAGGTCGAAGATCTCGAAGCGGGCGGACGCCGGCAAGCGCAAATCGACGGCGTGAGCGTCGCGATCGATCCGCAAACGCGCGTGCCGCAGCTCGTCGTGCAATTGCGCTTCGCGGGCAGCGACGACACCACGCCGGAACCGAGCGTGACCGCGCTCGGCGGCGAAGCCGCCCCGCGTGGCTTCAAAATCCCCGCGAAATCGGTGACCACCGACGCGCACGTCAGTGCCGTCGACAATGACTCCGAGAGCGACGCTGACGACGACGCGGACGCCGAAGCCTTTCGCGGTCGCCTCGGTGAAGCCGCCGCCAACGCCGGCGAAGCCATGAAGACCGCGAGTGGCGTCGTGGCGCGTTTCTCCGCGCGCGCCGCGCACGGCATGGGCGACTTGTTCAAAGACGCCAGCCGCAAAGTGCTCGAAGCCGCGAAGCGCGAGAAAGAAGCGCCGCGCCGCACCACTTCGCCCGCGCCGAACGGCGGCAAGAGCGTCGACGGTCCGCGCTTGCGCCCGCAATCGCAGGCGACGCAAAGCGATGTGGCGACGGCGCCGCAATTTGCGCAGCTGCCCAAAAAGAAAATGATCTTAGGGGTTGGGGGGGCCGTGCTCGTCGCGTCCGTCGCGGCGATGGCGATGCATCACGGTTCGTCGTCCGCGCCGCCCGGCGCGCAAGCGGCCAACGCGCCCGCGGTCGTCACTGCGGCGCCGCCGTCGACCGGCGCGCCGCTCTCCGCGGGTCCGATCGCGGCCGATCCGAACGCGCCCGGCGCGACCACCGCGAACGTCCCTTTGTTCGGCCCGACGCCGATGGCGACGATGGAACCCGCGCCGCTCGCGCCGCCGCCCGGCTCGCCCGAAGCCGTCGAAGCGCAAGAAAAGGCCGCCGCCAAAGCCAATCCGAGCGGCGCGCCCGTGGCTCTGTCCGCCTCGGACGAGTCGTTCTCCGACGAGAGCTCGGACGAAGCCGCGGAAAAAGCCGACGCCAAATCGAACAAGGGCGACGACAAGGCGCAGAAGACCGACACCACGCCGTGGGGCCACGGCAAGCTGCACTCCCCGATGATCTATCGGCTGCGCCTCGACGGCCCGGGCGGCAAAATCGAAGGCGCGCTCTTGCCGACCGGCTTCACCGTGCTCATCCCCGGTCACAAAGTGATGGAGCAAGGCGCGGGCATCTCCAAGCGCGACAACCGCATCGCCAACGTGCGCACGCTCAACCGCACGCAAGGCGCCGAAATCGATTTTCACTTCCGCGACTCCGTGCCCGCGTATCGCGTGCGCTTGCGCCGCGACTACGTCGAGTTCTTGATCGGCGAAGGCTCGGGCGGCGGCGAGACCAAAAAGAGCGCCAGCAAATCGAGCAAGAGCGACGGCAAAGTCGCGACGAGCTCGAAGTCGCACAAAGGTTGAGCCTCAACTCGGCTTCAAATAGCGCTTCTTCGCCTCGTTCCACGCGACTTTGACGTTGAGTGGAATCGGGCTGAAATGAGGCAATTGCTGGAGCAGCGTCGCGACGTCGTCGATCGTCGGTAGCTGAAACACGAGCGCGCCTTTTTCGGGTGTGGTCACGTGCCATTCAGCCGCCGAAACGCCGCGTTTGAAAAAACCGGTCTGATCGAGCTCTTGCCCGCCGAGCTGCATCCGGTGCACCGCAAAATTGTTTTTATCGCGCCCCATCAACTCGTTCGGCTGCGTGCGATCCAATTCGGCGAGTAGCGCGTCGCGTTTGCGCTCGAACCGACGCCGAATGAACGCCCACAAGAGCGCGCCGAGCAAGCCGAACTGCATGCACGCCAGTTGCCACTTCGAGCGTCCCGGAAACGTGATGAACAGCAGGTACTCGCCGCTCTGATACACGCGAAAAAAACGCTCGCCACCAAAGCCCATGCTGAACGCATTGAACGGCCGCACCGCAAGCCCGCTACCCTGAACCTGGTTCATCCGCACGAAACTAACATGCGTCGATGCCCCCGCGCGAGCCGTCGCAGCGCGGCTCGCGTGCTCGCCGCTTCGCGGACTCCGCGCGCGAGGGCCCACCAAGCGTCGGGCTCCGCCCGCCGCGGGGGCCCCGAACCAGGGTTTAGGCAAGCGCGGCCGAGATCGCGGTGCGTGGTGTGCCGATTTGGGAAATGTGTTCTTAGTTGCACACGCAACTAAGAATCGGAATCGGCGGGTGCCCCACCGTGTGTGCCGGTTTGGGAAATGGATTCTTAGTTGCACACGCAACTAAGAACTGACCATTCATCACATCCCCGGGATGTTTTCGGGACCCTACGTAAAAACAGCGCTTGGCCGCTCGCGCATCGAGTGACGCGACTGGCGCCTGTCCGGTGCCAGCCTTCGCGCGCGCCCCGGCGCGAAAAGAAGAGCCGGAGATGTGATGAATGGTCAAAACCGAGAACTGACCATTCGGAGTCGGTGGGCACCCCCGCGGCGCGCGGAGCGGACCGCAGGGAAGCGAGCATGGCGCCTGGTTGGGGTTCGTGTTACGGCGAAGCGCGGCGCGCGGGTTCGCGGCGGCCGCGGCCTTTTTTCGTGCTTTGGGGCAGCGAGGTGTGCGGGCTGGTTTCGATCGTCATCGCGTCGTTTTCGCCGCGCGCGAGGCGCGAAATACCGGCGTAGGCGATCATCGAGGCGTTGTCGGTGCAGGCTTTGAAGGGCGGCACGACCACACGAATGCCGTGTTCGGCGGCTTGCGCCGCCGAACGTTCGCGCAGTTCGCGGTTCGCGGCGACGCCACCGGCGAGCACGAGCGTGCGGATGTTTTCGGCTTGCGCGGCTTCGAGCGCTTTCCAAATCAACGTATCCACGACGCGGCGTTGGAATGCAGCGCAGAGATCGCGCAAGCGCTGATCGTCACCGGGCAGGCCGTTGTCGGTGACCCAGCGCAGCATGTTGCTCTTGAGCCCGGAGAAGCTGAACTCGAGCGAGCCTTTACGGCGCATCGGCCAAGGGAGTTCGATCGCTTCGGGTTGGCCGTCTTTGGCGAGCTTGTCGATGATCGGGCCGCCCGGGTAACCGAGGCCGAGCAGCTTCGCGACTTTGTCGAAGGCCTCGCCGGCCGCGTCGTCGCGCGTCGCGCCGAGCTCTTTGACTTGCCAAAGATCGGGGCCTTCGACGCGATAAATCGCCGTGTGCCCGCCCGAAGCGAGCAGCGCGATGAACGGATACTCGGGAGGCGCTTGCTCCGGTAGGTTCGGGAATTTGAGGAACACCGCGAGCAGATGTCCGACCAAGTGATCGATGCCAACGATCGGTTTGTCGAGCGCGAAAGCCAGGCCCTTCGCGGCCTGCACGCCGACCAAGAGTGCGCCAGTGAGGCCGGGACGACAAGTGACGGCAATGCCCGAAATCGCAGACGGCGCGATCTGCGCGCGTTCGAACACTTGACGAATCACCGGGCGCACGTTGCGCAAGTGGTCGCGCGACGCAAGCTCCGGCACGACGCCGCCGTAGGGCGCGTGCAGCTTGATTTGGCTGTGCACCGCGTCGCTCACGACACTGCCGTCAGAGCGCACCAGCGCGGCCGCGGTCTCATCGCACGAAGTTTCGATGCCGAGCACCAGCAAATCAGAAACCACAGCTCTCCTTGAATGCTTCGGCGCTTTCGCCGGGCACCGAGCGCTTGCGCGCGGTCAATGAAAACATGGCAAATCCGGGCGTCGCCGCCGGGCCCGCGTCGGGCGGCGGTAGGCGCATTGGTTTGAACAGGCGCAGCTCCACTTGGTTGTCTTTCATCAACGATACGACGGCTACCAGCGTGCCCTGGCACGTGGAATCGACCCACGCAAAGAAGTCGTGCACGTGGCCGTCGCCGAAGCTCAGCGTGCTCAGCGCGTCGTGATCGACTTCGGGGATGGCGCGGAGCGGCGCGTCTTGAAACAGCGGCTGGCCCGTGCTCGAGCAGAGGCCGTTGTCCGCGTCGTTGCTGGTCAAGATGCCGGGCAAGCTCGTCAATTTATCGGTGTCCAAGCTGAGCGCGATCGACAGCGTCGGCGGCTGCCCTTCCGCGACGAATCCGGTTTGGAAATCGAGTGCCTGCGTCCCGACGATCTGTCCGCAATAGGCGTAGCCGGGCTTCGTGGTGAACCCGTCCAAGTTGTGGCAGCTCAACGCCAAGCCGGCGCAGATCAGCGCCAGCGCGTACTTTGGGCCGAAAACAAGTCTCTCAATCATCGAAGCCGCTCGAGCAAGGCCTGAGCTCGAGCTTTTACCCTGGGTTCCGGGTCGCTGTCATGGACGCTCGCGAGAATGCGCTTGGCCTCCGCCGGATCGACCGCGACGAGCGCCGGCAGCGCAGCCTCGCGCACGATCGCGAACGGCTCCTTGGTCGCGCTTTGCGTCAATGCGGCCATGATTTCCGGATCGCGCGAACCTGCTGCGATGCGGCCGAGCGTCTCGACTGCGCTTGCCCGAAGCGCCCAATCCGCTTCGTTCTTGAGCAGCGCGATCACGGCGCTCTTGGCTTCCGTGTCGCTCGCGTCGAGCGCTGAGAGTGCGGCGCGACGCACCGAGGTCAGCTCGTCTTTGAGCGCGCCGGCGACGGCGGCTTTCGCTTGCGGCTCGCTCCGGTGTGCGAGGAAGCGCAGCGCGCTGAGCCGCACCTCCGGCGATGGGTGGCGAGCCAGCGCAGCGAACGTCGGCACGAGCACCACGCCGAGCTCGCGCGCGAGTGACACGATGCGCGCGCGTTCGGCGGGCGTAAAATCCGCGTCCGCGGTTAGCGGCCCGAACGGCAATTTGCCGGGATCGACGACCAACAAATCCGCGACCGTGCGCGCGCGTTCGGGCGAAACTGCGGCTGCGCGCGCGAATGCGGACGAAAGCACGCTCGACAGCTTCTCGAGCGCGTTCAAGCGATCAGCCGTCGAGTAGTTTGTTGGGCGGAGGTTTTCGAGCAGCGCGCGCACGCTGAGCGCGCCGTCCGGCGCGGGCAACGGCTCCTTCGGTTTGTGATACGCGCCGCTCGTGTAGACGAGCGCGGCAACACCGGCGGCGCGCGACACGAGCAAGTCCGAGCTCGTCAAACGATCGGCGATCGCACGCGGTGCGCGCGACGAGCCGAGCCGAGAAAGGCTCAAAACTGCGAGCGACGCTAGTGTCGGGTCGGGCGCTTCGCAGAGCTCGACGAGGGTCGGTTCTTCGCTCTTTTGCCCGAGCTCGGCGAGCGTGAATGCGGCCGCGGCGCGTGGCAGCGGCCCGGCTTCGCCCTGGCGCAGGATTTTGCTCGCGATCGGCGCGGAAGAGCGCGACCCCAACAAACCGAGACCGAGCACGCCGAGCGCGCTCACGTCGGGCGCGTCGCTATTGGCGAGTTCGCCGAGTAGCTTTTCCGCGCGCGGTGAGCGCATCCGCGCGACGCTCCAAACCGCGGCCAAGAGCACCGGATCGGATTCTTCCGCTGTCGCATGGCCGGACGAAACCAACAAACTCTCGAAGCGCGGCAAGAGCGAGGGATCGCGCAGCATGCCGACTGCGATCATCGCGCGCGCGCGGAGCTCGCCG
>DASYCL010000591.1:0-4158 GCA_036500245.1 Polyangiaceae bacterium
TGTGCGATCGCGATTTCGAGCCAATTCTGGCGGCCTGGCGCAACGCGGGCATCGAATGTTTCGGTAGCTACGTGCGCGCCCGCAAGGTCGGGGCATGAGCGGCTTCGCCAAGGCAGTCGCGCATTCGAACATTGCGCTCGCCAAATATTGGGGCAAGGCGGACCGAGTTCGAAACCTGACCGCGGTGCCGAGCTTGTCACTCACGCTGGCCGCGCTTCGCACCACGACGTTCGTGCGCTTCGACTCGGTGCTCGAAGCCGACGAGTTCGAACTCGCCGGCACAACCGTTACCGGGCGTCCGCTCGAGCGTGTGATGAAGTTGCTCGACAGTGTGCGGAGCGCGGCCGGGTTCGAAACACGCGCGCGCGTCGAATCGGTGAACGATTTTCCGACCGCGGCCGGTCTCGCTTCGAGCGCTTCGGGTTTCGCGGCGCTGGCCATGGCGGCGACGCGCGCCGCCGGCCTCGAGTTTTCGCTCGCACAAGTGAGCGCGCTGGCACGCGCGGCATCGGCGTCCGCGGCGCGTTCGATCTACGGCGGATACGTCGCGCTCGAAGCGCGCGCGGAGAGCGCCGAGCGCGTGCGCGCCGGGGGCGAATTTCCGCTCGAAATGCTCGTCGCGGTGACCGTCTCGGGGCCCAAATCCACGGCTTCGACCGACGGCATGGGCCACACCCAAGACACGAGTCCGTACTATGCCGCCTGGCTGAGCGCCGCGCCTGAGGCCTACGCCCAAGTGCGGCGCGCGGTCGAAGCTTCGGACTTCGATGCGCTCGGGCCCGCGGTGGAACACAGCGCGCTCATGATGCATGCCTCGATGCTCGCGGCCCATCCTGCGTTGATCTACTTCGCCCCCGCGACGCTCGGCGTGATGGAGCGCGTGCGCGCCTTCAGGAAGAGCGGCGGTCGCGCCTACTTCACGATGGATGCCGGCCCACACGTGAAAGTGCTGGTCGAACCGAGCGCGTCGGCGGAGCTCGAACGCGAGCTCGGCAAGCTCGAAGGCGTGACTTCGGTGCTTCGTTCTGCGGCGGGCCCGGACGCGTACTGGGTCGAATCGTGAGCTGCGCGCGCGCCCCGGGGAAATTGGTTTTGTCGGGCGCGTATGCCGTCTTGTCCGGCGCGCCGGCACTGGTCGCGGCGGTCGATCGCTATGTGGTCGCCGATAGCGGGCGGCCGAGTGAATTCGATGCGCCCGAAGTGCGCGCCGCAATCGGCGAAAAAGCCGCGCCCTGGTTCGACGCGAGCGCGCTGCGCGCTGGCGGCAAAAAGCTCGGTTTGGGTTCGAGCGCGGCGATCGTTGTCGCTTCGCTCGCGGTGCTCGAGCTCGACCAAAGTCCAGGCCTCGACGACGAAGCCTTGTGTACTCGCGTATACGAACGTGCGCGTGCGGCGCATCGCGCGGCGCAAGGCGGCGGCAGCGGTGTCGATGTGGCGTCGAGCGCGCACGGCGGGGTGCTCGTCGCGCGACGCACGCGCGATGGACAGCTCGAGCTCGGTCGCGCAGGTCTTCCCCCAAAATTAAAATTCGAAGTTTGGGCGGACGCGACGGCCGCATCGACGTCGGAGTTCCTCGCGCGCATCCGCGACCTCGCGCTGCGCGATGCACCCCTTCACGACGAACGGATCGCAGCTCAAGCCGCCGCGGCCGAAGTCGCACTCGACGCCGCAACTCGCGATCACCCCGCGGATTTCGTGGCCGCGATTCAACTTCAAGTCACGGCGCTCGAGCGGCTCGGTGAAGCGGCGGGTATCGCCATCGTCACGCCAGCGCACGCGGAGCTCGCGCGGCTCGCGGCCCAGCAAAATGCCGCATTTTTGCCGGCCGGAGCCGGTGGCGGCGATGTGGCCTACTTCGTCGGCCCAAGCGAGCCGGTGTCGGAATTTGGCGTACAGGCGCGCGCGCTCGGCCTCACCAAGCTCGAGCTTCGGCTCGGCGCGCGCGGCGTTCACGGGTTATAAACGATCCGATGTCCGAAGGTTCGCGCATCCCCGGGTTTTACAAACTGAGTCTGACTGCGCGCCGGGAAATCGTGTCCGAGCGCATGAGCTTGAACGTGCTCGAGCTCGAACACGCGCTCGAACGGGGCGGACTCGACTCGGCCACTGCCGACAAAGTCGTCGAGAACGTGCTCGGGATTTATGGCTTGCCCTTCGGCGTCGCGCTGAACGTCCGCGTGAACGGCACCGATCGCTTGGTGCCGATGGTCGTCGAAGAGCCGAGCGTGATCGCCGCCGCGTCCAACGCGGCGCGCATGGTGCGGCACAGCGGCGGCTTCCGCGCGGACGTCGCCGAAGCGTTGATGATCGGTCAAGTGCAAATCACGGAGGTCGAGCATCCGAGCGAAGCGGTCGCGAAGCTCGAGGCCGCGGCCGGGCGTTTGCTCGAACTCGCGACCAAAGCCGTGCCGAATTTGATCGCGCGCGGGGGCGGCCCGCGCGCGATCGACGTGCGCGATCTCGGCCAGCGCTGCATCGTGCTGCACGTGCTCGTCGATTGTCGTGATGCGATGGGCGCTAATCTGGTCAATACCATCGCCGAAGCGATTGGACCGCTCACTGCCGAGCTCGCCGGCGGAAAACTCGGGCTGCGCATTCTCTCGAACTTGTGCGATCGCAGGCGCGTGCATGCGACGTGTCGCGTGCATGCGCGCGAGCTCGTGCGCGCGCCGCGCCGCGAAAGCATTTCGGAATATCCGCCCGGCAGCGAGCGAAACGAGCCGCTCGACGGCCAAGAAGTGGTGGACGCGATCGTCGCTGCGTCTCGCTTCGCGGAGCTCGATCCGTATCGCGCGGCGACCCACAACAAGGGCATCATGAACGGCATCGACGCCGTCGTGCTCGCGACGGGTAACGATTTTCGCGCGGTCGAAGCCGGCGCGCACGCTTACGCGGCGCGCTCGGGTCGCTACGCGCCGCTCGCAGTTTGGCGGCGAGACGGCGAGGATTTGGTGGGCGAGCTCGAATTGCCGCTCGCGCTCGGTACCGTCGGCGGCACGTTGCGCGTGCACCCGACCGCGCGGCTGGCGTTGAAATTGCTCGGCCTCGAATCGGCGGACGAGCTCGCGATGGTCGCGGCGAGCGTCGGTTTGGCTTCGAACTTGTCGGCGCTGCGCGCGCTCGCGACCGAGGGCATTCAGCGCGGGCACATGTCGCTGCACGCGCGTTCGGTCGCGATTGCAGCCGGCGCTTTGGGAGACGAAGTCGAGCTTGTCGCCGCGCGCATCGCGACCTCCGGCGTGATCACGGTCGAAGCCGCGATCGTCGCGCTACTCGAGGTGCGCGCTACTCCTGCGCGGTCGCGCTGAGCTCACCACCGAATACGCCGGGCCAGCTCGTCACGTACTCGGACGGTTGCCCGGGTTCGGAAATGTCGACCCAGGCAACGCGGTGCGTGCCGAATGGACGCACGTCCACGTGCACGAATTTGTTGTTCGGATAAAAGCCGCAACCGACGTCGTTGAGCGTGCGGCAGAAGCGGAACAGATCCGCGTTGTCGACGCCCGCGACGTAGAGATCCAATGCTCGGCCTTTTTGGTGATAGCTGCCGTGCGCGTCGCGGCGGTAACCGCTCATGATGAAAATCGAACGATTGGGGAACGCCTCGGCGATCTTCTCGACCGCCCAGATCACGCGCGGGTGCAACAGCTTCACCTTCGGGAGCCACTCGCCGCGCGGCGCGTCTTCGTCTGGCTCGAGCGGGAGCGGGAATTCCGGCTCCGGCGTCGCGGGCGGGCGCGCGAGCACGCTCAGCCGATCGAGTGCGTCGGGCGCGATCGCGCCGGAGCAATCGATCAGCGGTTGGCGCACCCACTCCGCGCCGTCGTAGCGCACGACCGAAACCGGGCGCGGCGCCTTCCAGCGCGGGCAATAGCTGCGCTGGCTCACGCCTGAAAACTCGGGCTCGGGCGCGTCGATATCGAGCGCCCAATCCGGCACGACGTCGGCGCGCGACAGATCGAGCGGCTGCGCCGGAATCGGTTCGCGGAGTGCGAGCTCTGATTCAGCGGCGCTGAGCTCGAGCCACGAATCCACCGCGCCGGCCGCGACGGACTCGGCACCCCCAACCAACCAATTGAGCTTTGGGTAGAGCTCGAAGTGATTGCGCCCGTAACGCCCGTGCCAAAAGCTCTGCCACTCGGGTGTGTGGTCGCGACC
>DASYCL010000592.1:0-9921 GCA_036500245.1 Polyangiaceae bacterium
ATTCACAATCGTCTTCTTCAGGAGAGTCCTGGAGTGATCTGAATCAGATCGTGGCACGCGCCGAGTCAGCGATTTTGCAGGCGGTTGGCGGAAGTGTGAGCATGCGCTTCGCGCTCTCACCGAACGTCGCGCGCGTCGGCGTCGCGGCGGCTGAGGTTCAAACGCTGCTGCTCGCGCTATGCAGAGAGGCCTGTGCTCCGCTCGACTCGACTCGCCGCTTGGTGATCGAAACGCGCGGTCTCAACGACGCGGAGGTCGGGGACGCCGCGCTGTGCTCGAACGTCGGCACGGCGCGGGCGCGAGTGATCGTGCGCGCAGAGCGCGTGCCGACGCCGGCGTCGCTTCGCAAGGTAGTGTCGATGCCGCACGGGCAGCTCACGTTGCCGGAGCTGGAAGCGTCTCTGCAGCAGCTCGGTGGGCGGCTCGAACTCGTGCCCCTGGAGGAGGGCGGGGTCGCGTTCGTCGCGCACCTGCCGTACGTGTCATCCGCAAGTTCAGGGCGCATGCCCGTGGCCGTTGGTGCAACCGCGGACGTCATTCTGCTGGTCGAAGACGAACCGCAAGTGCAAGCCGTCACCACGCGCATTTTGCGCGCTTTCGGTTATTCGGTGATCACCGCGCACAACGAGCGAACCGCGCTCGCGCAGGGCGAGCAGCACGGCGCGGCAATCCGGCTGATCGTCTCGGATTTGGTACTTCCCGGCGTCTCTGGCACGGATTTGGTGCGGCGCCTGCGTGAGCCGTGCGAGCACGCGCGCGTGCTGTACATGTCCGGTTACTCGCCCGAGCACGTGGGCGCGCTCGTTGAGGGCGCGAGTTTTTTGCGCAAGCCTTTTACAGCAGAGGAGCTCGTGCGCACCGTTCGGGAGCTGCTCGCAGCCTCCATTCACTGAGATTTTGCCGTCCGTTCGCGCGCTCCGCGGCGAAGGGGCTTACCAGTGGGCCGGCGTAGCCTTATAAGGCGTCGGCCGCGCGCTGGCTCCGCGGCGCTGCCGCCGTCGCTTTCAGATCAAGCCGTGACCAACGTTCGTCCTTCACAGACATCGGCCGCGCCCGTGCGTTTGATGGGGCAGTTCTATCGTCATGCGCCGCGTTACGGCGTCGGCCTACTGCTGCTCGCCGCGTATCAACTGTTCCAGTGGTGGTTCGACACGCGCATGCGCCGCGCGATCAACTTCGCCACCGCAGGAGACAAGCTGCACGCGGTTCCGCTGGCGGAACTCTTGGTCGTCGCCGCGCTTTCGGCATTCGTGGTCCGGGTGCTGTCACGGGTGGTCGTGTTCAACGCTGGCCGCATCGCCGAATACGAGCTCAGAAAAGAGATCCTCGATCGACTCTTGAAGCTCGGTCCGAGCTTTTACCGGCGCATGAGCACGGGCGAAATCATGAGCCGCGTCACCAACGATTTGGTGCAAGTGCGGCTGCTGCTCGGCTTCGGCATCCTCAACATCATCAACACCGGCTTTGCGCTGGTGAGCGCGCTCGCGGTCACGATTCCGATTTCGTTCAAGCTCACGCTCGCTTCGCTGTGCCCGCTGCCGTTCGTGCTCTTGATCACGCGCAGCTTTTCGCACGGCTTTTACACGCGCACGCGCGACAACCAAGATGCGCTCGGAAAAATGAGCGCGCGTGTCTTATCGAGTATCGCGGGCGTGCGTGTGGTGCGTTCGTTCGCGCTCGAGAAGCAAGAACTCGCCGCATTCGAAAAGACCAATCAGGCCTACCTCGACAAGAGTTTGGGCCTCGCCCGCCTGCGCGGCGCGCTCGGCCCGATCCTACAAGCTACGATCTCGATCGGCGTTTTGGTGGTGTTTTGGTACGGCGGTCTGATGATGCTGCACGGGCAGCTCGACGCGGGCGGGTTCCTGTCCTTCTATCGCGCGCTCGGCCGGCTCACCTGGCCGTTGATTTCGCTCGGGTTCGTGGTCGGCCTGTTGCAGCGCGGTCGCGCCGCGTTCTCGCGCCTAACGGACATTTACAGCGCTGTGCCCGATATCGTGGACGGCGAAAAAACCGCTCCCGCAGGGCTTCGCGGCGCGCTCGAAGTGAAACATTTGTCGTTTGCTTATGGGGAGCGCGCCGTGCTCGACGACGTGAGCTTCGAGCTGCCCGCGCACGGCTCACTCGCGATCGTTGGTCGCACCGGGAGCGGTAAATCCTCCCTCGCCGTCTTGCTCGCGCGGCTGCAACCGACGCCGCGCGGCAGCGTTTTTCTGGACGGCATCGACGTCTGCGATTTGCCGCTCGCGACGGTGCGTCAAACCGTCGGCTACGCGCAGCAAACTGCATTTCTATTTTCGACCACCGTCGCGCGCAACATCGGCTTTTCGCTCGACGAGCCCGATGAACCCGCGGCGATCGAAAAAGTCGAAGAGGCCGCGCGTGAAGCTTGCGTCGAAGAAGAAGTCGCCGGTTTGCCCGACGGCTTCGACACCGTGGTCGGCGAGCGTGGCGTGCAGCTCTCCGGCGGTCAGAAGCAACGCGTCGCGCTGGCTGCGGCGTTCGCTTCCGAGCCCAAGCTGCTCGTGCTCGACGACCCGCTCAGCGCCGTCGACGCGCGGACCGAGCGCGCGATTTTGGCCGCCATCGATCGCCAGCGCGCGCGTCGCGGCTTGATCTTGATTACGCATCGCGTCTCGGCTGCGGCGCACTGCGATCAGATCATCGTGCTCGAAAAGGGCAAGGTCGTGGAGCGCGGCACGCACGAAGAGCTCAGCAAAAATGGCGGAATTTACGCCATTTTCGCCGAAGAACAACGGATCGAGAGCGAGCTCCAAAAGCTCGGTGACATCGTGCCCGCGGACGACGCGAATCAGGCGGTGGCTGAATGACGCCGCCCCTCGTGTCCTCACCGAGCAACCCGAGCCCGTCTGTGCACCGCGCGCGCGCGGACAAGAAGCGCACCGAGCGCATCCTCAAAGCCTTTCACGAGGAAGAGCGTTTCGGTAAAGCGTACGACGCGCGCAACAGCAAGCGGCTCTGGGGCTACTTGAAGCCGTACAGCTGGCTCCTGTGGCTGTCGGTGGTCGTGATTTTGATCACAGCGGCGAGCGCGCTCGCTCGGCCGTTGATCATGCGCTCGGCGATTGACGGCGTGATCGAGCGCGGCGATCGTGTGGCGCTGTTTCACGGCGGCGTGCTGCTCGCCTCCGTGCTCCTGCTCGAGCAAGTCCTCGGCCTGGTGCAGATGTATGCGGTGCAAGTCGCCGGGGCACGCGCCGTCGCAGACATGCGCCGCGAAGTATTCGAATTCTTGCAGGGGCTCCGGCTCGGATTTTTCGACAAGCAGCTGGTCGGGCGCTTGGTCTCGCGCGTCACGAACGACACGGACGCTATTTTGGAGATGTTCGCCTCGGGCGCGCTCAGCGCGATCGGGGACCTGGTCAAGCTCATCGGCATCATCTCATTCATGCTGGTTTTGGACTGGAAATTGTCGCTGATCGCTTTTGCCGGCGTGCCACCGATGGCGGCCTTGATCGTGTTCGTGCGGCGCAACATCCGCGAGGCGTTCCGCGCGATCCGCGCCAAGACCTCGCGCATGAACGCGACCATGAACGAACAGGTCACGGGCATGACGCTGATCCAAGCGTTCAGCCGTCAAGCTGCCGCCGCGCGCGAGTTCGACGAAAGTAATGTGAGCTACCGCGACGCGAACTTGAGCGCGATCAAATGGGATTCGATCCAAGACGCAGCGATCGACACCATTGCGGCGGTCTGCCTCGCGCTCGTGATCGTCGCTTTCGGCTATCGGCCGGTGACGTTCGGCACGCTGGTCGCGTTCACCGCGTATCTGTCGCAGTTCTTCGAACCGATTTCGCAACTCGCTCAACGCTACACGCTGCTGCAGGGCGCGATGGCCGGCGCCGAGCGCGTGTTCAGCTTGCTCGACGTGGTGGAGCCCGATGCGCCGCCGCATGACGCGAAGCCGCCGGGCGATCGCGAACTCGCGGTGCAATTCGAGCAGGTAAACTTCAGTTACAAGCCCGGCGTGCCGGTACTGTCGGACGTGAGCTTCGGCGCGCGGCGCGGCGAGCGGATCGCGCTCGTCGGGCCCACGGGCTCGGGCAAAACGACGATTACAGCGCTCTTACTGCGGCTCTACGAGATCGATTCGGGCACCGTGCGCGTCAACGGGGACGACGTAGCCGGCCTCGCACGCGAGTCGCTGCGCCGTCGCTTCGCGGTCGTGCCGCAAGACGTCGTGCTGTTCCCGGGTACGGTCGCGACGAACGTGGCCGCTTCCGAAGAGCCGGATCGCACGCGTGTCGAAGACGTGCTGCGCCGCATCGGTGCGCTCGATTTGTTTGCCGGGCGCGATCGCGGCATCGATACGCGCGTGGACGAATATGGCTCGAATTTCTCGACTGGCGAGCGCCAACTGATCGCGTTCGCGCGCGCTCTCTATCGCGACGCAGAGATCCTGATCCTGGACGAAGCCACCGCCAGCGTCGACAGCGACACCGAAGCACGCTTGCAACGCGCGCTCGAAGAGTTGATGCGCGGCCGCACCGCGCTAGTGATCGCGCATCGCTTGAGCACCGTGCGACAAGCGGATCGGATCATGGTTTTGCGCACCGGGCGCATCGTCGAGCAGGGCACGCACCTCGAGCTGATGGCGCAAGGCGGACTCTACGCGCGGCTCCACGAGCTTCAGTTTTCGCGCGCCGAGAAAATGTCCGCGCTCGAAAGCGCGCTCGAACAAGCTGGCGAGTGATTCGCGCTTGCGGGAGGTGTATTGGGTCTTGAGCTTCGGCGCATCGGGGGATGTTTTTGTGCCCTGCGCGAGCACACCGCTTGGCCGCTCGCGCTTCTAGCCGCGCGGCTGGCGCCTGTTCGGTCAGTTTTAACGTGACCGCCTCTCTTTCGAAAAACCGTGATCAGCCCCGCGAACTCGTTGGCTTTGTATTATTCCCGAGCATTCGGCTGCCAGCCTTCGCGCGCGCTCCGGCGCGAAAGAAGAGATTAGAGTTGTGCTGAACAGGCGGAAATAAAACCTACCTGTTCATCACATCTCGCGCGCGGTCGCGCCCGATAAGGCTCGGGGCTCGCCTGCCCGGAAATAAAACAAAGCCAGCAGGTTCGCGGGGCTGATCACGGCACTCCAGAGAGAGGCGGCCACGTTAGAACTGACCGAACAGGCGCCAGTCGCGTAGCTCGACGCGTTAGCGGCCAAGCGCTGAGTCGCGCGCAGGGCACAAAAAGATCCCGACCGATCGGCTCGACCTGCCCCACCCATCTTGAAAAATTGCCAGAGCCGCGCGCGCCGCGAAAATTTCGCTCGCGCCCACGCCCCCCAAAAAATTACTCGGCCCAGCCCATGACCACGCTGCGTTCGGCCAGCGCTTCGACGACGTCTTCGACGCGACCGATTTCGCGCGCGCGGAACGGGCGTGACCTGCGACCGACTTCGAACAGGGCGACGAGTTCGCCGTAGACCAAGAGCGGCACCATCGCGACGCTTTTGACTTCGGGCAAGCAGCGCGTCATGCGACCGAGCAGGTGGCGGCCGACTTCGCCGCATTGCGGTTCGGTGAGCACGCTGTGGCCGCCGCGCGCGACGACGAGCGTCGGATCGTCGACGTTGAGGCGTTCGCCGAGCAATTGCTCGGTGGCCGTCCCGTGCCCACCGACGGTGATCGCGGCGCCGAGATCGCTGCGCACGCGATGAACCAAACCGACTTCCGCGCCGGCAGCAGTGACCGCGGTCACGACCGTGAGCAAGAGCGCTTCGCTCAATTCGCTCGCGCTCGAGAGCACTCCGACCGGATCGACCGCGGCTGGGCGCAAGCTCGGGCGCGGCGCGCGATCGATATTTTCCGTGCGGGACGTGAGCTCGGCACCGCTCGGCGGCGGTGGGGGTTCACTAAAGATGCTGCGCGCGCGCTTCTCGACCGCCGCGCTGCGGACGGCCAAGTCTTCGATCGTTCGGCGACGGTTGCCTGCGCTCTGCGCTTCGATGTCTTCGAGCCGGCGCCAGACTTGCCACGACTCATGACGAACGAATGAGCCCGCCGGGATTCGGCCATAGGCAACGCCGCGCAGCACGAGCTCGTAAGTGACCGGACCTACGGCGACCACGCCGTTCGTGACGAACCACCGGTCAGAGGCACCCCTATCGTGAGAGTCGTGAGCGCGTTGCATTCGTCCTACTCTGTGTGTGTTTTAGACACACGACCGTACAAAGTACGACAATTGTCTTCATTGGCGCCTTTCCGTCAAGGAGTTTCCCTCTGACGCGATGCGGCGGCTCATTTGGTCGAGCGATCAGGAGTGAAACTCGCGTTGCGAGCGCGGCTGACGACTACGCTTGAGCGCGTCGTGACCCAAGCTGGAAAGGTTTTTCTCGTCGGTGCAGGCCCCGGCGACCCAGGGCTCATCGCCGTGCGCGGCCTCGAAGTGTTGTCGCAAGCGGACGCAGTGCTCTACGACGCGCTCGCGCACCCGGCCCTGCTCGAGGCGTGCCCGAACGCCGACAAGCGAAACGTGGGCAAGCGCTATGGGCAAGAAAGCGCGTCGCAGTCTGCGATCAACGCGGAGCTGATCGAGCTCGCGCGCGCGGGCAAGCAAGTCGTGCGGCTCAAGGGTGGCGATCCGCTTTTGTTCGCGCGTGGGGCCGAAGAGCTCGCCGCGCTGCACGAAGCGGGCATCGAGTTCGAGATCGTCCCCGCGGTTTCGTCGCCCGTCGCGGCCTCCGCGTTCAGCGGCATTCCGCTCACGCATCGGGATTTGTCGTCGAGCGTGACGTTCATCACGGGCAGCGATCGCGAAGGCAAAGAGTGGTCGCCGGAATCTTGGCTCAAGCTCGCCACTGCGACGGACACGATTTGCGTCCTGATGGGCATGCGACGGATCGAGCAAATCATGCAGGCGATCATCGCGGGTGGCCGCGATCCGCGGACGCCGACGGCGGTCGTGCAATGGGCGGCGCGCTCCGAGCAGCGCGTGGTCGTGGGCACGGCTGCTGACATTGCGGCGCGCGCGCGAGCAGCGCAGATCGCGAATCCGGCCGTGATCATCGTCGGTGAGGTGGTGACGTTGCGCGAGCAGTTGCGCTGGTTCGATAGTCGTCCGCTGTTCGGGAAATCGCTGCTCGTGCCGCGACCGGCGGCACAGGGCGTCGCGACTGCTGCCGCGATCCGCGCGCGCGGAGCCAACCCCGTGCTGCTGCCCGCGATCGAAATTCGAGCGCCGCGTGATCGCGCGCCGCTTGACCATGCGATCGCGAATCTGGGCTCGTTCGCTTGGGTTTTGTTTACCAGCGCGAACGGCGTCGAGCACTTCATGCGAGCTCTCGGCGAAGCGGGACGTGACGCGCGCGCGTTTGCCTCGGCGAAGCTCGGCGTGATCGGCCCGAAGACGGCCTCGGCGCTTTCAGCGCACGGTCTCCGCGCCGACGCCGTGGCCGACGAGTTCGTGGGCGAGGGCCTCGCACGCGCGGTGCTGGCTCACAGCGTGCCGGGGCGTGTGCTCGTGGCGCGCGCTTTGGTCGCGCGCGATGCATTGCCGGAATTGCTGCGTCAAGCCGGCGCCGACGTCGAGATCGTGCCGGTGTACGAAACGGTGAACTCCGCGCTCGGCGAGGCGCTCCGCGCGCGCTTCGAAAAGTCGGAGCTCGATGTGGCGCTATTTACGTCGAGCTCGACGGTGAGCGCCGTGGTCGACGCGCTCGGCGCGAACGCCGCCGAGATTCTGGCGCGCGTTACCGTGGCGAGCATCGGGCCGATCACGTCGCAGTCGCTCGCCGAGCAGGGCATCCAAGTCGACGTCGTAGCGAGCGCATTCACGGTCGACGGCTTGCTCGACGCGCTGGAAGCTCATTTCGCCGCGCGCTGAGCTCGTTTACTTGCGCTCGAAGCGATAACCGGCGGCGCTGAGCCGCGCGCAAACGTCCTCGATGTGCTCGAAGCCGTGCGTTTCGAGCACCAATTCGATCAAGGTTTCGCCGAGCTCCGCGCCGGAAAACGCGCGATCGTGGTTGATCTCGAGGATGTTCGCGCGGCTCTCGGCGATCTCATGCGTCAGTGCCGCGAGCACGCCCGACACGTCCGCCGCCGTCACGATCAAGCGCACGAGTCGCCCCGTTTTCACCAAACCGTGTTCGATGATGCGCGAGATCAGATTCACGTCGATGTTGCCCCCGCTGAGCACGATCGCGACGCGCGCGCCGTCGAGATCGAAACGATGGTGCAAGAGCGCCGCTAAGCCGACCGCGCCCGCGCCTTCGACCACCGTCTTTTCGCGTTCGAGCAAGAGCAGTACGGCTTGCGCGATTTCCGCTTCGCCGACGAGCTGGATTTCATCGACGTATTTTCGCACGATCTCGCGTGTCATTTCGCCGACGCGTCGCACCGCGATGCCGTCCGCGATCGTCTTGCCGCCGGGCAAAGAAGACGGCAAGGTGCTGTCGAGCGCGTGTTTCATGCTCGGAAAGCGTCGCGATTCGACGCCCAGCACGCGTACTTTCGGCTGCGTTTCCTTGATCGCGCAAGCAATGCCAGCGATGATGCCGCCGCCGCCGACGGGCACGATCACCGCGTCCAGATCCGGCGCGTCCGCGAGCAGCTCGAGGCCGATCGTGCCTTGGCCCGCGATCACGAAGCGATCTTCGAACGGGTGCACGTAGACGAGCCCTTGATCCTTGGCGATGCCGGCGGCGATATCAGCGGCTTCGTCGTAGTTCGCGCCGCGCAGGATCACAGTGGCCCCGTAACGCCGCGTCGCCGTCACTTTCACGAGTGGCGTGGCTTCGGGCATGACCACGGTCACCGAAATTCCGAGCCGCACGCCGTGACGGGCAACGGCTTGCGCGTGATTTCCAGCGCTTGCAGTGACGACGCCGCGCTCGCGCTCGGTAGGTGACATCACTTCCAAGCGATTGCAGGCCCCGCGCTCCTTGAACGAGCCAGTGAGCTGCACGTTCTCGAGCTTGAGGCAGAGTCTCACGCCGGTGAGCTCGGAAAGCGCAGGGCTTTCGACGCACGGCGTGCGGCGCACTTTGCCGAGGATGCGGCTCTGTGCGGCTTGGATGTCCAACAGGTTGACCATCGAGGCGTTCGATCTACCTTCGATCCTGCCACTCTTTGGGTGTTTGCCCACGCGCCGGAACGCCGGCCGATGTGGGCCTTTGGCGTCGCTCTACGGGGCCCTCTCACCCGCACGCTGCGAGTGGTCCGGAGCGCTCGATCCGGGCGCTTCGGCGCGGGCTCGGTTCCTTGACCAAATTAGCGATATCCCGTAGGATTTAGCACTTCGGAGCGGCCTCGGCGCGAGTCGGACCGTGCCTCCGAACGCGCCGAAAAACCAAAACGTGCAGCAAATCGATCGCGAGAAGACGCTCCAGGCTGCCCAGAAGTACATCGAGAAAAAGAGGTACGACCGGGCGATCGCGGAGTACCAGAGGATCGTCCAAGACGACCCGAACGACGCTCGTACGCTTCTGAAGATCGGTGATCTGCAAGCGCGGCTGCAAGCATATCCGGAAGCGATCGCGACGTACGATCGCGTCGGTCAGTTCTATTCGTCCCAGGGTTTCGCGCTCAAAGCGATCGCCGTTTACAAGCAGATCCGCGAGCTGATCAAAAAGCACGCGCCTGATCTGGCGGATCGCTATGGGCACATCGTGCCCAAGCTGGCCGAGATTTATACGCAGCTCGGGCTCACGAGTGACGCGCTGGCCGCCTACGACGAAGTCGCGACACGCCTGCAACGCGCCGGTCGTGATCGCGAAGCGATCGAAGTGTTCAGCAAGATGGTGGGGCTCGACGCGCAGAATCCGTTGCCCCATCTTCGCTTGGCCGAGGCGCGCTGTCGCGTGCAAAACCTCGACGAAGCGATCGAATCGTTTTGGACCGCGGCCGAGCTGCTGCTCAGCTTGGAGCGCACGGACGACGCGCTCAAGGTGATCGAGCGCATTCTGCATTT
>DASYCL010000593.1:0-7865 GCA_036500245.1 Polyangiaceae bacterium
GTGACCAGCAGCGGCGAATTGCTGGCCGTGCTCGACATCGACTCGGACGAGCTCGCTGCTTTCTCCGAACTCGATCAAGCCGAACTCGAAGCGATTTGCGCCGAGCTCGCCGCGGCAGCTGGAAATTTTAATCCATAAAAATGATCTAAAATAGTCACCGCGTTTCGTTGCCCGAGCGCACTCCGAAAGCTACCGTCGATACATGACCCGGATATATCTCGCAGTGATCGCGCTCATGGCCGCCGTTTCTTCCGTCGCGTGCGGCTCGCAAGCACCCGCCAAGGATCCGAGCACCGCTGCCGCGGACCCGAACGCGCCCGCTAACCCACCGCCGCCCGGTTCGCAACCGCCCGCGATGGGTCTGGGCGGAACCGGCACCGGTTCCGCCCAGGGCTCAGGCAACATGGGCCACTGATCACGGACACGAAAAGTCGTCTGATTTGACGGTGCCGCCGCCACCCACGACCGTCACTTTGCTCACGGTGGCGCCGTAGGCTTGCGGCGCCATCAAGCCCGCGTCTTCGCCGTCGTCGAGGAAGAACAGCAGCGTGAGCGGCTGTTCGGGAAACGGCGTGGTCGACTGCGCGGTCACCGTTTGCCCGTTCACCGTCGTGGTCACCGTGATCTCGTTGCTCGCGCGCTGAATGTGGAACGAGCCCGAAGCGCCCACGAACGACGACGGCGCCGGGCTCGGGTCGAGCGAATTGATCGTGAATTGCGGCTGATGAACCACGCTTGCTTGCCCCGTCGCCGAACCGACGGTGCCGCCCGCTGAGTAGATCGACCCGCTCGGATCGTGATAGCGCACTTGCGCGACGAGCCGCGGACCGACGAACGGCTTCGCATCGCCGGGCACGAAGTCCTCGAAGTTCAGCGTGACGTCGAAGTCGCCCGTGAGCCCGTCTTGGACGAGTGCGATGTCGCCGCCGAAATCGTTGGAGCCCGCGACCGTGTTCGCTGGATGAGCGAGCACCAATTTCCCATTTTGAATCTCTGCCGTGGCCGCGTCGCCCTGCGCGATGTCTACCTGCCAGCCCGCGCAGCCAATCGTCGCCGCCGCGGCGCCAGCAGTGCCACTCGCGCCTGCGCTCGCGCCGCCATTCGAAATGTTGCCGCCCGCACCGCCGTTGCTCGCGCCGCCTATGCCACCGGAAGCCGAGCCCGCTTGCGTCCCCCCGCTGCCGCTCCCGCTCGTGCCGCTCGCGCCGCTCGCTGCGAGCGAACCCCCCGCGCCGGCAGAGCCGGCTTCGTTTGCCGTCATGCCCGCGCTGCCCGCGTGCGCTTGATTCGAATCTTGTGCGCTCGAACCACCGCACGCCGCAAGCACCGTGCTCAGCACCAACCAACTGAAGTGAAGTCGCATAACTTCGCCGCTCGACGCTTTCCGCGCGCTCATCGCGAACGCGCGATGGACAGCGTATCGGATCGCCTGGCCGCCGCGCCAATGCCGCGCTTTCGGCGCGCGAATCGCCGCCTCAGAGCCTCAGGCAGTGCTCTTTCCGAAGCGCGCCGGGATTTTCAGAGCACGCTTTGCACGGCGGGCCAGAGCGTGGTTTCGGTTGGCTGCGAGTACTCCCACACCATCACGCCCCCGTCGGCCTTCGATGCTGTCGTGAGTTGTTTGGCGACATCGGTCGTGAGCTTGCCGGTGAACTCGATGCCCCAAACGAGCTTCGTCGCAGGCGGATTGATCTTCGACTTCCACCAGCTGAGCTCGCTCGTGTAGGTGCCCATATTGGTGTTGTAGATCATCAAGTTGATGAAGTCGTAACTGTTGACGACGCTGATCGTCATTTGATCCGTGCCCATGTCCTCGACGATGTATTGCGCGAGCGCGGTCGTGACGAGCTTGCCTTCGGGGTGCAGCTTGGCTTCGAGCTTGCTGACGAATTCCGGGAAATTGCTGCTCGACTCCATCTGCGCGCCGCGCTCGAGATCGACGTCCACGCCGTCCAGGTTCAAGCGGCTGATGAACGAATCCATGTTCGCGACCATCGGATCGATGTTCGACTCGTTGCCGTAGGCGTTGATGATGCCGATGTCGTCATCTGCGCCGCCGATCGAAACGAGGATCTTCACGTTCTTCGCGTGCGCGGCGGCGGCGAGCGTTTTCACGTCATCGTCGGACGCGCCCAGATCCCAGTCGTTCGTGTTCTTGATCACGCCGAACGCTAAGTTCAGATGCGTCATCTTCGTGAAGTCGATCTTGGTCGCCCAGGACGAGAAGCTGCCGTTCCAGTTCGGCAGGTACATCACGACCTTCGTGTTCGGGATCATCGTGTTGCTCGAGCCACCGCTGCCCGCTGAGCCATCGGCACCACCCGTCGCCGTACCGCCCGCGCCGGCGTTCGGTGCGCCACCCGAACCCGCGGCACTCGAGCCACCCGAACCGATCGCCGAACCGCCCGCTCCACCGGTTCCGCCCGCGCTCGTGGAACCACCGTTCGACGTGCCCGCGCCGCTGCTCGACGTGCCCGCGGAAGTGTTACCGCTACCGGCACTGCTCGTCGCGCTGTCGCCGCTGCTCGTACCGGCCGAGCTTCCCGAGTCGTCGCCGCCGGAACTGCTGCCGCACGCAGCGAGCAGCGAAACCGAGCACAACGCCAGGGTCGAGCACAGAGCGGATCGGATCTTCATGCGCGCGTTGGCTGCAATTCGAGTGCCAGCTCCAACATGGCTGGAATTACCTCGCTTGCGTCCCGAGCCACGCAACATTCGTATTACGATCAATGCAGTTTGCGCGGTCGCCTGAGTGGCCGGAAACAGCGCTGCGGGCTGCAGTCCAAGCGTGCCGCTCTGCGAATTCGGCCATCACTCGAGCAAAAATCAGCCAGCCCCGCCCGATTGCCGCGCCGTAGATTGACTGACGCGACTCGCCTTTCACCGAGCGCGCAGGAATTTCGAACGATGCGACGACTCTGGATCGCCCTCGGCTGCTTGGTTAGTTTGGTTGCATGCGGCCCGATCGGTGGCGTCGAAGCGGATGACTCTGCTGGCGCGAGCGCGGCTGTAGCGGGAAGCGGCGGCAACAGCGGCGTGACCGATCCCGGCCTCGTTGCGGCCGGCGGCGCGCGACCCGCGAATCCGCACAATCGGCAAGTGTTGGTTTGGATTTGGCAGAACTATCGCGTGGCGATCGCGACGGTGCTCAAGAACCAAAATAGTTTCACGCACATCAGCCCGGCGATTTATCAGATGAACTACGACTATCAGTCGGGCGTCGTAGAAGGCGAGAGTGCCAACGGCTACTACGATGGGTTGAACGGCGCCCAGATGGCGACTGCGCTACACACGGCCGGGATCAAGGTCGTGCCACTGATCTACGCCGGTGCCGGCAACAACGGCGTGGACAACGGCATTCGCAATATCGCAACCAACCCGACCATTGCGCAAAACTTCATCGACGCGCAGGTACAAGAAGCGCTGACTCAAGGTTACGACGGCTGGAATCTCGATTGGGAAGTCGGCGACGGGACCGACGAGCAATACTCGCAAGGTCTGATTTCGTTCCTCACCGCGTTCAGGGCCGCGCTCAACGCTCACCAGCTGGAACTCTCGTTCGATCTCGGTGGCTGGTACGTGAAGCAGTGCACTGACAGTGGCGGCACGGGGCTGGTTGATCTCACCACGCTCGGCCCGGCCGTCGATCAAGCGATCATCGAAGACTACAGCAAGACGTTCGGCAGCCCCGCTGCCGGCTGTCCGAGCACGGTGCCCAGCGAAATGGATTGCGGCTCGTTCGGCAACGGGCTCTCGGTGATGTGCGCGACCACGAGTAGCGCAGTGTCGATCGGGCTGATCACTCCGGATAGTAATTCTTTCGCGCCACAAGCGCTCGACGCGATCGGCAGCTACGGCTTCAAGAGCGTCGCGCTTTGGCCGGACGACGCCTTCCTCAACTCGACCGGCATCCCGAACAGTCAAAGTTGGTTCGACGTATTCGGCAACTGGCTGACGCAATAGCGGCGGCGAACGCCCGCCGCGAGACGCCTCGGTTGCCCCGCGCGGATCGATCGGGCACAATCAGCAGCCCATGGACGCCAACCGCGCGACCTGTTGGCAGCTCCGCGTCACGCCGGACGGCGTGATTCACGCGAAATTCTTCGGGCCGACGCTGACCGAGGAAATTGACCCATTTGTCGAGGCCTTGGTCGCGATCATGCCAGCATCGCGAGCGCGACTCGTATTCGATCTGCGCGAGCTCGACGGCTACAACGCCGAGACCAGAGGCCCGATGAAGGCGTGGCTCTTGAAAAACAAGTTGGCCATCCACGAGCTGACGGTGATCGTGGCCAAATCGCGGACGATCTTGAAGATGGTCGTGGCTGCGATGGCGCTCGCGACCGGCGTGAAGATTTTGATTCGGGACGTCGAAGAAGCCGCGAGCTTCGCCACTCCCTGAGCTCACTCGGAGCCAGCGTTCTCGTGCGCGTCTAGGATCGCGCGCACGCGCACGAGCAGCGCCTCGTGCCCAAACGGTTTGCGCAAGAGATGCACGCCGTCCGCCAGCGTTTCGTTGGTGTAGCCGGAAATGTAGAGCACGGGCGTGCGCGGTCGCGTCTTCTTGAATTCGCGGGCCAACTCCACACCGCCCATCTTCGGCATGATCACGTCGGTGACCAAAAGATGGATTTCGCCGGCGTGCTCGGCCGCGGCTTTCAACGCTTCTTCACCGTTCGATGCGACGATCAGGCGATAACCGCGGCTCGACAGCTCCGTCACGGCCAAATGACGCACCAGATCGTCGTCCTCGGCGAAGAGCAGCGTTTCGTTCCCGGCTTGGACCGGCACGCTCATCCGCTGCGACGGTGGCGCATCGACCGGCGCGTCCACTTCCGGCAGATAGATGCTGAACGTGGTGCCCGCACCGAGCCGGCTCTCGACGCCGATGTGTCCGCCGTTTTGCTTCACGATGCCGTAACACATCGCGAGACCGAGGCCGGTGCCCTTGCCGAAATCCTTGGTTGTGAAAAATGGCTCGAAGAGGTGCGCCTTCGCTTCGTCGCTCAAGCCTTCGCCCGTGTCGCGAACCGCGAGCAGCGCGTAGCGACCCGCGGCGATGTCCGGCAGCGGGCGCTGCGATTCGTCGTCCTCGATTTGGACGAGTGCGCTCGTGAACGAAAGCGTGCCGCCGTTCGGCATCGCGTCGCGCGCGTTCAGCGCCAGGTTCAAGAGTAACTGCGAGATCTGATTGGCGTCGACTTTGACGCGCAGGCTCGCGAGCGAAAGATCGACGCTCACGTCAATGTCCTCGCCGAGCACACGCTGCAGCAAATTCGAGGTCTCCAGCGCGAGCGAGTTCAGATCGATGACTTGCGGCGCGATGATCTGCCGGCGCGCGAAGGCGAGCAGTTGTTTCGTGAGATTGGCGCCGCCTTCCGCGGCCAAATTGAGCAGCGCGAGATACTCGTGCGCCAGTGAGCCCGGCGGCAGCTCGCGCTGTGCCACGGCGATGAGGCCGAAAATGCTGGTCAAAAGGTTGTTGAAATCGTGCGCCACGCCGCCGGCGAGGTGACCAATACTCTCGAGTTTCTGCGCCTGAAGCAGTCGCTCTTCGAGCTGTCTACGCTCCGTCACGTCCTGTGACACGACGACGATTCCGGTCACGTTTCCCTGTTCGTCGAACTGCGGCAGCTTCGCCGTTTCGAACCAACGTTTGCCGTTCTTCTCGCTGATGCCGAGCTTCGGCTTACCCGATTCGATCACCTCGAGATCACCGCGGTAGTATTCGGCTGCTTGCTCCGGGTACCAGCGCTCGGTCGGCGTATTCGCGAGCTCCTCCGCAGTGACGCCCAAGGAGTCCGCGACGGCGCGATTGACGCGCCGAATGCCGTTCTTCGTATCCTTGTAAAATACCAAGGCGGGAATGGCGTCGACGATGAGCTGCAACTCGCCGCAACGCTGCAACAATTCTTCGCGACTCGACTCGCTCTTTGCGCTGCTCTTTCGCCCGCTCTTCATCGATTCCGCGCTCGAGCATGGAGAATGCCCGGGTCGGAAGCGGCTTGCTACAGGCTCGCGACGGAAACGGCCTCGTCCACGTCGTCGCGAATGTGAATTTTCACGCCGGTCGCTAGGCTGATCACCGCGACCACCATCTTCAGGATTGCTCCGGATTTCGGCACGACGACAGTCACCGTGTCGATCCGCGCCTTGTTGTCGCGAAGCCAGGTCTTGACCGGCTCTTTCGTGTCTGGGTTGTGCCCTTCGAGCTCCCGCAAATCGAACACGATGTTCGCGTCTTCGTCCGGCATCATCTCGTCGAGTGCGCGGATGAAATCCGCGCACTCCGCGGACCGTGTCGGCCCCACGAAGCGTAACCAGATGGTCCCTGTCGCGGCCACTTTCGTGATCGCCCAGCTTGGCTTTTCCCCTCCACCATGAGCCATGTGTAACCCTATCTCATCAGGGCGCCTCGGGCGCAAGCCTCAATGGGGCGGCAAGCTTTGCCAACTCCAGGCTCGACACGAAGCGCGAACCTAACCTCATTCCAACAAACGTTCGGCGTTTTGTGAAGATGCATTTGCGAACCGTTTTACCAACCCGCCTCATCTCGCCACTCGCGCCGCTTCAATGACTGGGAGGCAACAGGCCGCGAGCCGGAGCGTCGGGAGTCGTCAGATGACAATTTGTGCAGTTGCGGACATTCGCGGGAAAACGATCGGAGCGATCGTGAATGGTGTGCACGCGAATATCCAGCACGTTGTCGAACTCGATACCGAGTGAGGAATGGCAACCAAAACAGGCGCGCCGATCCCCAATGCCGTGCAAGATGGTTGTAAATTGGGTGCGCTCGTCCGAGTGACAACTCGTGCAAGCCGTCTTCGGTACAAACGTCGTGGGGCTCACTTGACCGATCTGAACGTCCACTGACGCTGCCCGGTTCAACGCTTCGCCGGCAAACTCGCGGCGCGCCTTAATCGCGGCAACGTAGGTACCCGGCGCGGCGTCCGCGGGAATGGTGAACGTCACAGTGTCTGAAACTGGCGTGTTCCAAAGCGAGGGGTCGCTGATGCCGCCGAACGTGATCGCCGCCGACGGAATGGTTTCACCGACCGCAGTAAAGCCGTCCACGGCGGGTGTTGCAAAGGGTACCTGGGGCGCGAAGAGCAGATTCGGATCGACGACCGTGGCTGGCGTCTTCAGTTTGTCCGTCGGACCCGAAAGGACAGTGAGCAGATTCGATTCGCGGTGCTTCAGTGCGTAATAAAGGCGCGTCTGCAATTGGATATTCAGGTAGCGCAGACCACTCTGGTCTTGACCAGATAGAGTGGATGCGTAAGTCGGCAAGGAGCCTTGCGGATGCAAGCGATTGCCTTGTCCGTCGCGGAACGTCACACGGAAGGTGATGTTTTCGCCGGGCAGATAGAACTTGCCGTTGGCCGGCGTGCTGATCGGCGCGTAGCTCACACTGAAGCCGTAGCCAAACGGCAAGCTGGCGCGTGCGCGGTGGGTGAGCGCGACGTCATAGTGGCTGTGTGGCAGCTCGTCGAAGCTGAGCCGTAGGCCGGCGGCGGAGGCCGGTAGCGTGCGCGCATCGCGCTCGGGGTGGAGCGCGTCACGATATTGAATCAACGCTTCCTCGGTATACGTCGCCGCTGAGCAATCCCCGACGCTGGCGCAACCGGTCGCGATTTGGCGAGCGTTGAAGCGACGGGTAAAGCCGTCGTCTTCCGGCCTTTCGCGATCGTCGCTGCCGGCGTGCGCAACCAGCGGCAAGCCGACTTCGTGACCGCGCGAATCGAGGGCAATTACCTTGAAATTAGCCGAATTTTCCATCCAGCGCGCGTTGCGGAAATAGCGTTCGCGGGTGAACGTGCCGTCGAGAGCGGGGATCCAGATTTCCTCGACTTGCTTCACGCCGC
>DASYCL010000594.1:0-2510 GCA_036500245.1 Polyangiaceae bacterium
GAGAACGGCATTGGGCAGTGACGCGGCAATCAATAATCCCTTTAAGTGATTCGGGGCATCGTCCTGAGAAGAAGCAACCACAGCACTTCGCACGCGCGACGCTAGCGTTGTTTGTCGCAGCGCATACCAATCGTGCGCGGCGCATCAACAAGGCCCGCGCAGCACGTTCGCGCGGGTTCGAGCCCGGAGGAGAAATTCCGATGAAGGCTTTGCGAAGTGCCCGCTATGTGTCCGTGCTTTTTGTGAACGCTGGCCTCATGAGCGCATGTGGCGCGCATGGCGGCGAAGACAAAACCAGCGCCATCAGCTCGAACTTGGTCGTCGAAAGCGCGGCCTGCAAGATCGAGTACGACATTCCGAGCGTGTGGGATACGGGCTTCACGGGCAACGTCATCGTGACGAACAAGGGCGCTGCAATCGGCAGCTGGAAACTCGAATGGGATTTTACCGGCGCGCAATCGGTGTCGAGCGCGTGGAACGCTTCGGCGACGCAGACCGGGTCGCACGTGACAGTCAACGCCGAGAGTTGGAACGGCGCGCTCGCCAGCGGCGCGAACACGAGCTTCGGCTTCAACGGCGCATTTTCGGGCTCGAATCCCAGCCCGACGAACTTCAAGCTCAACGGCGTCGCGTGCAGCGGTGGCGCAAGCGCACCGAGCACACCGCCCGCGAGCACCCCCCCCGCGAGCGGCGGCACGAGTGCGCCGCCGAGCTCACCGCCGCCGAGCAGCGGCACCACGTCGCAAACGGGTTCATCGAGCTCCGGTTCGTGCTCCGCGCCGGCGTACGCGGCAGGTACGTCCTACGCCGCGGGCGCACAGGTACAGAGCGGCGGTTCGGTGTACGCGTGCAAGCCGTATCCGTTCACGGGCTGGTGCGGCCTCGGCGGTGCGTACACGCCCGGCACGGGCTCAAATTGGCAAGATGCGTGGACGCTCGTCGGCGCATGCTCCGGCGGGACCGCGCCGAGCAGTCCGCCACCGCCACCAAGCTCACCGCCACCAAGCTCACCGCCACCAAGCTCACCGCTACCGCCGAGCGCGAGCGGCTTTTCGGCGATCGTGAGCGAAGGCACGTTCAACTCGATGTTCCCGAGCCGCAACGGCTTCTACACTTATCAAGGGCTCGTGAGCGCGATCGGCTCGTATCCGGCGTTCGCAACGAGCGGCAGCTCGGATGCGCAAAAGCAAGAAGCCGCGGCCTTCCTGGCAAACGTGGCGCACGAAACCGGCGGTCTCGTCTACACCGAGGAGATCGCGAAGGACGTGTTTTGCCAGCCAACGCCGAGCTGTCCCTGTGCGGCGGGTCAGGAGTATTACGGTCGTGGTCCGATTCAACTGAGTTGGAACTACAACTACTGCGCCGCGGGCCAAGCGCTCGGCTTGGCGTTGCAATCCAATCCCGGGCTCGTCTCGAGCAACGCGACCGTCGCGTGGCAAACCGGGCTGTGGTTCTGGATGACGCAAACCGGCGCCGTCGGCACGACCGCGCACAACGCGATGGTGAGCGGCTCTGGTTTCGGTACGACGATCCGCGTGATCAACGGCGGCCTTGAGTGCAACGGAGCGAACGCGGGCGAGATGCAAGATCGCGTGAACTACTACACGCGCTTCTGCAGCATGCTCGGCGTGAGCCCCGGCGCGAACACCGGCTGCTGACACCGCACGAAGTTAGACAGAAACCCGAGTCTCACGAGAACGGGTCGCGACCAGAACGTCGCGGCCCGTTCTCATTTTGTGACCGAGCGCGTCGGAACGGGCGTTCCCTTTTGTAGGCGAACGTAAGCTTACCTACACCCGTGACCACTTGCCATTGATGGGGAAATTTTTGGTCCTGCAAGTGTGAGGACCAAAAATTTCCCCATCTTCCCCGTAGTCTGTCAGCGGGTGTCAATCTGTTCACGATCCACCCAAGCGAGCTTGGGTGGATCATCTGTAACCAGTTGGGTCGCTCCGCAATATTCTTCGGGATGCGCGAGTCAGCACATATGCTTGAAACCGGAACCGGTTACGGAAGGCCTTCTCCACTGGATTTTTTTGCGCCTGCCGTTCGCGCCACCCGGGTACCTGATCGGAATGTTCGCGCGCACGGTGATTAGTTGCGTGCGAATCACTCGTTCGCCGTCTACACTCCAGATCTGAGACCGGTTCCAGGAGCCGCACATCGAACCCATGATTAGACCCACTCCGCTTACGGGCCTCTCCATCGCTCTCTCCTTCTCGCTCGCCCTCGCCTGTTCCGCTACGGACTCGGGCCCGAAGGCTGTCGACGCCAATCACGATGGCCTGGCCGATGATCTCGGCTCACTCGTCGATGCCAATCAGGACGGCCACGCCGATTTCATCACCATCGGCAAGGTTAACGGGCCCGCAGTGAACTTCCGCGGCATGACGTGCGTCGCGCTCGACACGGACTGCGACGGCACCTATGACTCGCTCGACTGCAATGGCGACGGCGTCTGGGACGTTCGAACCAGCCTAGAAACGGTCCAACAGAATCCGAACTGCCCG
>DASYCL010000595.1:0-4900 GCA_036500245.1 Polyangiaceae bacterium
GACGTGCGCGTGGTCTCGCGCGGCACGACCCTGGTCCAAGAAGGTAGCGTCGGCGACGAGGCCTTTTTCGTGGCGCGCGGCGAGCTCGACGTCCAGAAAGCGGGCAAAGGTGGCGCCGCTCCGATCGGGCTCGCGCGGCTCGGCAGCGGCGCGCTGTTTGGCGAAATGGCGTTGCTCTCGCGCGCGCCGCGCACCGCGACGGTGATCGCCGCGGTGCCGAGCGTCGTGCTCGTCGCGAACAAGGCCGATCTCGATCGGGTGGTCGGCAAAGTGCCGAGCGTGGGCCGGGAATTTGCGGAATATTGCCGGCGGCGCATGCTCGAGAATTTAGTGCGCACCAATTTCATTCTGCGCGCCGCGAGCCCCGCCGAGCGCCCAGCGTTGGTCGAGCGCTTCACGATTCGCACTTTCGAAGCTGGAGACAAGATCGTGACGCAAGGCTCGCCCGCCGAAGGGTTACACTTGATCGCGCTCGGCGAAGTCGAGATCGTGCATCAGGAAAAGGGCGACGGCGTCGTTGTCGCGACGCTCGGCCCGGGTGAAGTAGTCGGCGAAGTAGCACTCGTGTTGCGCCGCCCCGCGATCACCGACGTGGTCGCGCATCACCCGACGGTCACGTTGTTCTTGCCGCGCGAACGGCTGATGGAACTCGTGAAAGCGCACCCGAAAGTGTTCGTCGATTTATACGAGCTCGCCGTGAAGCGCGACGAAGAAACCAGCAGCATTGCCGCCGAAGAAGCCGCTGAAACCGACGACTTCGTGATCGTCTAGTACTGCTTGCCGGAACTCCGTTCCGGGTTGCAGTACGTCATGACAGATAAAGTACTGAGGCTAGAACTGTGCGTGCCGAGGTACTAGTTCGCGCTTCGCGCTACCAAACGCCGGCCCATTCGACGACAAAGCCGCCGTCGTTCGTCGGCAGCACTGTGAATGCGCCGGGCGCGCCGAACGCCTGCGCAAAACTTTGTCCGGCGCTATCTCCGACGGCTTGCCCGAACAGCGCTCCCGAGATGATGTCGGACGCGTAGTGATGATCGCCGAGCCACATGCCACCCGCTACAGCGAGCGCGAACGGATACCCCGCGAAACTTACGACACCGAGCTCGGGGTTCGAAGCGCGAAACGCCGCTGCGCCCGAGAACATGATTGCGGTGTGCCCGCTCGGCCAGCCGCCGAGGCCGCGCTGAAACGGCGCAAAGTCGCGCGCGCGTTCCGGATGATCCAAACGATCGGGCGCATTCGGATCGGTGCCGCCGTTCGGAAAGCGCCGGCCCACACCAAACTTCAAGAGCGAGACCGAGGCGAGCGTGACGACTCCGGCTTGAAGCACCGGCGCCAAGGCACGCTCGGCACGACACGATTGAACCAGCGCGCTCACTCCGTATCCCACCAACAAGCCAGTACCGATCACGTAGGGCGTCCAAATCGTGACCGGCTCCAAATTGGGGCGCCCGCCGAGATCGCGCTGCGATGCGACGCGCAGGCGTTGGTCGAGCCCGGTCGGAGCGAAGCCGAACGGCGCCGCGACGGCCACCGCGCTCAACGAAAGCGGCAGCGGGCGCGCGAAATTTCGTCCGCTTTCGCCCAAGCGATCCCACGGCGCAAGCTCGCGGCACGAAGGCTCGGCGCCGGCGCGCGCCGCGAACAAGAGACAGATAGCGGCCAGCGTCGCGCGCGCGAGCACGATTTGCGGCGCTTGCCTGGCGCTAAGTCCCGACAAAGACATGGGCGACACCGCGAGTATGGCCCGAGGGCGCGCGGGCTGCTTGACCCGCATCGAACCGAACGCTAAGCCGGGTGCCCATGAAGAGCACGTTTCGGTTTCTCAGCGTCGTGGTGTCCGTGGCTTCCGTGCTGCTGTTCGGCACGCAGGCCCACGCTCAAGCGAAGATTGCGGTGGTCGACACCCAGCGCGCGATCATGGAAACCGAAGACGGGCTGCGCGCTCAAGCCACGCTGAAGAAGGTCTTCGACAACAAGCAGCGCGAGCTCGACAAGAAGCAAGAAGATCTGCAGAAAGAGCGCGACGACATCGAGAAGCAGCGCGACGTGCTGAGCAAGTCTGCGCTCGCCAAGCGCGTCGACAAGTGGCAGCGCGAGATGATGCAGCTTCAAGGCGTGTTCGTCGACTACAACAAAGAGCTGCAAAAGAAGCAGGGCGAGCTGACGCAGCCGATCGTGCAAAAGATCATGGGCGCGATCCGCCGCATCGCGACGCAAGAAGGCTACGATCTGGTCGTCGACAAGCAGGCCGCGCCGTACGTGCGCAGCGACCTCGACGTGACCGATCGCGTGATCACGCTCTACAACCAAGGCGGCGGCGACGAAGGCAAAGCCGCAGCCTCGGAAAAGAAGGCCGGTAGCTCGGGCGCTACTCCCTCTCCAGGACCTGCGCCCCAGCCGCTGACTCCGCCGTCGATCGCGCCGCCGAAGTAAGTGAAATCAGAAGCGGGGCGGGCGGCGATGGATCTAGGATGAATCCGCGCAAGAACGTCAAACTTCAGGTCGCGAAGATCCTCGAGATCTTGCCGCACCGTTATCCATTCGTGATGGTCGATCGCGTGACGGACATCGTGCCGGGCGAAAACATTCGCGGTCACAAAATGGTGAGTGCGAACGAGCCCTGGTGTCAGGGCCATTTCCCCGACAAGCCGATCATGCCCGGAGTGCTGATCATCGAAGCGCTAGCGCAGATCGGCGGCATCCTCGCGTATGCGTCCGAGCCGTTCGATTCGTCGACCAGCCTGATGTATTTTTTGGGCATCGACAAAGCGAAGTTCCGCCACACCGTGACGCCCGGTGATCGACTCGATTTGTACGTCGAAGTGATTCAGCACCGTTCGAACGTGTGGAAGCTGCGCGGCGAAGCCACGGTCGAAGGCACGCTCTGCGCGCAAGGCGAGCTACTCGCTTCGATCGTCGATCGCGGCTGAGTTCGTCTTTTCTTTTTGGGGCGCCACGCGTCCGCGACGCGAACGCCGACCGTCAGCGCTTGCCGCCTTCGAACAAGTCGTCGAACACGCTGTCGAACTCGTCGGCATCCCCGACGGCGCGCGCGCTCGATACGGCGGGCACCGGCGCTTCCCGCCCCGGTTGAAGCCCGGCGATGCGCTCGCTCACGTCCCGGTAGCCGGGATCGCGGCGCGCGATCTTCTGAAAGTAGTAGAGGGCGTCTTGGTTCTTGCCCTTCATCTCGTACACATTGCCGAGGTCGTAATAGAGGTTCATCTCTTGCTCGACCGTCTTGTCTTCCGAGCTGAGCGCACGGACATAAGCCTCCGCGGCGCGGTCCAGCTGATTTTGCTCGAGATAAACCATGCCGATCATCGCAAAGCAGTTGCACTCACGCTGCGCGTCGCGCGCCGCGAGCTCGAACTCGTGAATCGCGTCGCTGATCAGTCCCATTTCCTTGTAGGCGACGCCGAGGTCGTAGTGAGTCGCGCTGTCGTTCTCGGAGACGGAGGAGCGAACGCCGGCCTTGAACGTCTCGAAGACTTGATCGACCTCCGCGTCCCCCGAGACGTTGTACATGTTCGCGCCGACGCTTTCCGGCGGCAGCTCCAGTGCGTCGAGCGCGCCGAGTGACTGCGCGATGTCGAAGTCGAGCGACTCTTCTTCCTGCGGCTTGGTCAGCTGCGAGCGTTCGATCGTTTGGCTTTCGCCGGAAGTGCCGAGCGAATTTTCGATCTCGCGCAACCGCTCGACCACGAGCGGGTGATTCGGCGTGCGCGTGAGCTGCTCGACCAAGATCGCCTTTGCGTCCTCGTACAGCCCACGCGTGGCGAAGAAATCGGCTTCGTCGAGCACGTCCTCGAGGCCTTCGGCGCCGGCAGCTTGCGCTTGAGGCTGGGTTTGGCCGGGCGGCACGAAATCCTCGACGCTCGAGACTTCGTAGGTTTCTTCCTCGTAGTCGTCGAGTCCGCGCTGGGCTTCGCCGCGCAAATCCGGCTCGGAGCCGAGCGGAAAGCTCGGCAGCGGCTGATCGCCTTCGAACGGATCGTCCGGCTCCGCCAGGCTCTGGCGCTGCAGGAACGAGCGCCCGGGCTCCGAGTTCATGGCCTGCTCGGCGCCGATCTCTTCGAGATCGTAAGACGGCAACGGCGCGTCCGGATCATACGCCTCGCTCGACGCCATCGCTTCGCGCGGAGCTTGCACGCGCGTGCGACCGTCGTCCTCTTCGGTGTAGCCGCTTTGGCCCGGCACGATGTGCTCGAGCATGGCGAGCGCTTCCGGATGCTCGGGTTCGATTTCGAGCACTTCGTAGACGAGCGCCTCGGTCTGCGCGAGGTCGCCGTTTTCGAGCTGCAACGACGCCATGTTCAGCGTCTCTGCGATGGCTCCTTCACGATCGCCCGACTCGACCAAGAGCTCGCGCAGCTTCTGACGGATCTCGAGCGAACGCGGATCGATCTCGAGCGCGATGTGCAGCGCTTCGATCGCCTTCGGATAAAGCCGCAATTTACGGAAAGATTCCGCATCGACGACGGCTTTGCGCGCATGCGCGCGCGCGTCGAACGAGCTCGGATCCGCGAGTTCCTCGGCCGCTTCCATCTGATCGTCGACCACGACCACGTCGGGCGCGCTGGCCATCGCGCGGCGCGGCGGAGGTAGTGCGATGGGGTCGTTCGACACGACTTGCAACGCATCACGCTCCGTCGTCTCGTCGATGAACTCCACTTCGCCGTCGCTGACGCTGAGCGGCGCTTGAGACTCGATCGGCGGCCGCGCGGAAGTCGACGCGACCGGCGGCAAGCTTTGTAGCGCACGCACTTGTTCATCGTGCGGCGCCACGTCCCGCAAGTGCGCGAGCAATTGATCGAAGACGTCGCGACGATCGCCATCACGCGCGATCCGCGCCATTTCCTTGTAGACTTCGATCGATTTGGCTTCTTGCCCGATC
>DASYCL010000596.1:0-12947 GCA_036500245.1 Polyangiaceae bacterium
TTTTGATCAAGTTTTGTACGGTCGCGAAATCGACGGCCATCTCGTGCAAGTCATCGAAGGTGAAAGTCCCGTGACGGCGCGATGATTCACCGGCGCTCACCGGATCGAGCACGAAGTACTGATCGATGCCCGACAGATTGGGCTCGAATGTCTGCTCCTCGGCGTCCGCGAGTTGCATGCCGGGGTAGTAGCGACCGAACTCGTTCCACGGGTCGATCAGCACCTCGACGTTGTGACCGACAGTGTCGAGGTTGGTCAGCGTCCAAGTGACTTGCACTTTCACGTCGTCTGCGGTGATCCACGGCTCGCGCCCGTAAGGTTCGACTTTTTGTTTGTTGAGGGCCGCCTGCGCGTCGGCGTCCGGCTTCACGATCGGAAATTGGAAGCCGCGCTTGACTTCGTAGAGCGTGGTCTCGCCGTCCATGAAGGTCGGCGCGACGCTCGTCGTCATACCGACTTCAGACGGCGTCAGATTGCGATCTTGCTCTTTCGAGCCGCAGCCCGCTGCGAACAGCGCGCAGCCGACGATGACTCCGAGAGAAGTCAGCATGGGGCTCAAGACCCCCGCTGCGGGGCGGATCGCCCCCGCGAAGACATGCGAGGAATGGCGGATTTTTCGCTTCATTGACGACCTACTCTGCCTGGCGCTTTCGACTATGCCAGCCGCGTGCCATCCGCTCACTTCGACGGTTTGAACGCGAACGGGAAGACCGAATTCGTCGGCTTGTCCGCACTTGGAAATTGCAAGCGATTGAACACGCGCGTGAGGCAACCTTCGACGCGCGGATTGTGCAGCGAGGAGTTCGTCACGCTGACGCTCGACACCGAGCCGCCTGGCGAAATGCTGAAGCTCACGCCGACACTACCTTTCAACGTCGGGTCGCTCGCGCTTGCGGCTTCGTAGCAACCGCGGAACGCACCCATGCGCGAGCGCACCACGCGCGCGATCTGTTCCGGTGAGAGACCTTGGCCAGGCGCGGGTGAATCTTTGCCCGCGACCTTGTGCTCGCCGCCGCCTTCACCGTCGCCGTTGCCGGAACCGGTGCCTTTGCCGCTGCCACCGAGCCCATTGCCGCCGAGCCCGCGACCGCCGGGACCACCCGAGCCCGATCCATAGCCGCCACCGCGACCGGGACCCCAACCCGTATCGAGTGTGCCCGCGCCGAATGGCACACCGCCGGGCTCGGTGCCACCGCCGGCATTGCCCGACCCTTTCAAACCCGTGCCGCTACCCGCGCCGAGCACGATTTGATCCGAGCGCAAGCCGCCGAGCGCGTCCGCGACGGAGCTGATCGTGCCGAGTGTCTTCTTCACTTCGTCGCCCACGTCACTCGACAATGCTTCGGACATGCCGCCGAGGCCCGCGCGGATCTCGCCGGTTTGCTTGGTTTGATCTTCTTTGCCGTTCTTGCCGAGCTTGCCTTCGGCGCCCTGAATCTTCTTGCCGCCGCCTTGTTCCTTCTTGTCCTTGGCGCCGGGATCTTTGATGCCCTGGCCTTTGTCTTCGTCTTTGCCAGCTTGAGGCGGAGGCGGCGTTGTTTCGTCTTCTTTGAGGTTGAACTCGAGTTCGAGCTCTTGCTGACTCGTGAGCTCGAGCGGTTTGGGAATGCCTTGCGGCGTCGTGATCGCCCAAATCAACGCGAGGCCGCCGCCGACCGCGACCATCGCGAAAATGAACGACAGAATCAGCGCCCAATCCGTGCGTTGCCGCAGTTTGATCGCCGGCGCGGCATGCGCGAACTGAAAGAAGACGCCGAAATTGCCGTACTGGATCAAGCCGTAGTCGCCGGCCACGATTGGAATCGGAGCGCCAGTGCGGCCGAGTTCGGCCGGATTCTCGCGTCGACCGCGCAGCACGACCTCGCCGCCGGTCGCGCCGCGCGCGTCGAGCTCCCAACCTTGGCCGACCGCGCGCACGGGAAAATCCGAAACCAGAGAGCCATCCGGTTTCGCGACGACACTGTCTTCCCCGTCACCGAGCTTCAGCGATTGCCCGTTGTCGAGATTCTGCACCGCGAGCACGGTCGTGCCCCAAACGGCGGCCGTGCGCAGCAAAATCGGTAACTCTCGCGGCGTGCTCATCGAAAGCTCGAGTTGTTCCGCGTGTCCGAAAGCTCGCGCATGAACGAGCGATGCCCGAGCGCGCCTGCGTCGAATTCCGCTCGCACGCGGCGCAAAAAGTAAATGATCTGCGGCGACTTCAGGCGGCCTTCGACTTCGACCGTGCCGAACTTGTAGGTCTTCACGCCGGACTTATCCTCTTTCACTGTCGCGCCGGCACTCGTCGTCGTCGCCTTGGTCGCGCTCGTGCCGGCGGCTTTGACGGCGCTCGGTTCACCTTTGTCCGGCTTTTCGCCGGCTTTGTCGTCCGTGGGTGCGGAGTCGCTCGCCGTGTCCGTGTCCGGCTTTTCGACCTCGGGTTCGGGCTTTTTTTGACTTTTTTTTGTGGGTTTGCGCGGGGCGACTGTGTGCGCCTTGGGTTTGCCCTGTGCGGACGCTTCGCGAGGCACGCTGCACAGCGCGGCCAGCGCAACGCACAACGCACAAACACCCGCCGCAAATCGACGCTTCATTCGAACTCCGAGCATAACCGGCACGCGCCGCGAGATCCACAACACCGAGCGCTGCGTGGCGCCGGCGCCCAGCGTTCGCCCGAGAATTCACGCGCAGATCACATGCACCCACAATCTGAGCAACTCATCCCCCACACGACCGACAGAGCTTCCACGAGCCAAACACGGCCAAGAAAAAGGAAGACCCAAATGTCGATCGCGCCGACCAACAGCTACATGAGCAACTTGGACATCATCTCCTGGATGGAGACCAAAACCGACGACCAGTACGACAACATGAAGTCGGCAATGAGCGTCGCGGACAATCGCTCCGATTGCGAAGCCGCGTTGAACCAGATCAAATCCGACATTGCCAACGCCGCGAACGACGGCGCTGACGCGAAAGCCATTCACGACGAAGTGAACGCCGCTTTGCAAAAGTACCGCGATATTCCCGGCGTCTCCGACGTGCTGCAACCAATCGCGAACAAGCTGAATGATGGCTATGGCACGAGCGAGCCGGTCAACATCACCGCAGAGGCGCCGACTTGGGGCAGCACGAGCACGACTCCGCCGCCAACAGCCGTTCCCAACGTTCAAATCTCTTCAGACGATTCCAAGACCTGGAGCGCGAACATCACTTCGACCGTGCAAGATCTCGGCAATCAAGATCAGCTCGGGATGATCAACATCCAGGAATACAACAACGAGATCAATCAAACGAAGCAGATCGCGTCCGCACTAATCGACAGCGCGAACAAAAGCTCGCAGGACATCATCAGCCACGTCGGCTGAAACGGCGGCACCATGCTCAGCGCGAATTCGGTTACGGGAAGTCCCTCTTCGGCATCGACGAGCGATTCCCCAGAACAATTCGGCGACATGTCCGCGCTGCTTGCCCTGATGGTCAGAGCGCGCGCGACATCACAGGCGTCTTCTATTTCGGATGTCCAAGTCGACCAGAACAACCTAGAAAATCTGAGAAAACAGCTCGCCGACGCCGTCGAGAAAGCCAAAGAAGCCTCCGAGCACTCAGGCTTCTTTGGCGCTCTGAGCAGTGTTTTCGGGAGCGACATCGCCCAAATCGCCGGCGCGGTTGCCGCGGTTGCAGCCGTGGTCGCGACCGGCGGCGCTGCAGCACCACTGATCCTGATGGCTGTCTCGATGGCCATGGAAGAAGCTGCGAAATTGGGCCCACAACTCGGGCTCGATCCCAAGTTGTGCATGGCAATCGGACTCGCGGGCGCGGCCGTCGGTCTTTGCAGCGGCGCGGGCACGACTCAGTCCGCGGGCACGATCGCGAGCATCGCGCGCGACGTCAAAGTCGGCGCGCAGATCACAGAAGGCACCGCCACGATAGCCGGCGCTGGACTCGGCCAAGTCTCCGCGGGCTATCACTCAGATCAGCTAAACGACCAAGCCGACGCAACCGGTTTTCAAGCCCAGAGCGATGTAACGAACATGGACTTCAGCACCGCGCTCTCGCTTCTGCAGGAGTCACTCGACACCGAACACCACGAAACCAACACCGCGAGCGCCATCATCCAAAACAACAACGACGCCAACACGGCGCTAGCAAATCGGATTTGATCATGACCACGCCCATCTCGACCGCCAACACGACTGACTTCGCGAGCGAAATCGCCGCGCTGATGGTCCAAAACGAAACTACCCAAGAAGACTCGGATCGCTTGACGCGAGACGCGGCGCGGAACGCTTTTTTGCAGAACTCACAAAAGCAAGTCGACGAACTCCACGCCGCGGCGGCCGCGACCGAGACCGGCGCGCTCGTGGGCGCAGCATTTTCGATTGCCGGCGCCGGCTGCAGCATCGGCGCCGCCTCCTACTCGTACGACGCCGAAACCGTCGACGCGGGCACGCTCGCATCCCGCGACAAGTTCGACGCGAGTGTCCTGCAGGCGGCAGGCTCGGGCTTTTCCGGCCTTTCAGGGCAAGCCGTGAAAATCGCGGGCGGACGAGCGGCGGATGACGACGCTGCCGAGGCGAAGCGCTGTGAAGCGCTCGCCGCAGAATCAAAGTGGCAAGCCGATGACGCTTCGACCGCTATCGACAAAGCCGACAAGACCGGCGACAAGATCATGGACATCGTTCAGAGTCTGAATCAGGATCAGAATCAGGCGAACAACGCCATCATCGGTCGCATCTGAAACTGCTCCACGTTCGGGGAAGGGGAAGGTGAAGCGTGAATCAAGATCAAGAGCATCTGCGACTCCTCAGCATCTTCCACTATGTGATGGCGGGCTTCGCGAGCTTGTTCACGCTGTTCGGTTTGCTCTACGTCGGCCTCGGCGCGGCGATGCTCAGCGGGAAGATGTCGTCGACCACGCCGCCGACCCCGACCGCGGCGCACGATGACCTCGTGGGCGCCTGGGTTTTCATTGGCGTCGGCGCGGTCTTCTTCACATTCGCCTTGGTCGGCGTGGTGCTCAACATCGTGGCCGGGCGTTCCCTCGCGCGGCGCGAGCGCCGCACGCTGTGCATGGTCGTGGCCGTGCTCAATTGCTTTCACATGCCGCTCGGTACGCTGCTCGGAATCTTCACGCTGATCGTGCTGAGTCGTCCGAGCGTGCAGGCGCTGTTCAACGCGGGCGCGCTCGTGACAGCCGAGCAGGGCTGGCCGCCAGGCCCCGGCTATCCACCGGGCAGGAGCCCGTTTTCGAACCCGAATCCCTGAATTTTTGGGGCAATCGCTCGAGGCTGCGCATGAGTTCAGGAATATTCCCGAAAAAACTCGCGAAAGCTTCCTTGCTAGAGCTTGGGGCATAGACTACGTTCCGCGCCCCATTCCCATGGCCTACGCAGTCATCCGCACCGGCGGCAAGCAGTACCGAGTTGCAGAGGGCGAAACCCTTCAGGTTGAGCTCCTCAAAGGCAATCCCGGCGACAAACTCAAATTCGACCAAGTTCTGATGGTCTCCGGCGATGCGCCGAAGTTTGGCAAGCCGCTCGTCGCGGGCGCCTCGGTTCAAGCCGAGATCGTGCGCCAGACGCGCGGACCGAAGCTCATCGTCTTCAAGTTCCGCAAGCGCAAGCGCTCGCGCAAGAAGGCGGGCCATCGTCAGAACTACACCGAAGTGAAGATCACTGGAGTGAGCGCGTAATGGCACATAAAAAAGGCGGCGGCTCGACGCGCAACGGTCGCGGTTCGAACGCGCAGTATCGCGGCGTGAAGGTGTTCGGCGGCGAGGCCGTGCGCGCCGGCGGCATCTTGGTGCGCCAGGTCGGGCAGACCATCAACCCGGGTCGCAACGTCGGCGTGGGTCGTGACTACACGTTGTTCGCACTCGTGGACGGCACCGTCGCTTACGAGCACGACTCTCGCACCAAGAAGCGCGTCTCGGTTTATCCCGAAGGCGCTGCGCCTGTGGCGACGAGCTCCGCGAACTGACCGCGCGCGTCTTCGTCAGCGATATCGACGGAACTTTGCTCGGTTCCGACGGTGACGTGCATCCGAGTGACTCCGAAGCGATCGCCGCGCTGATTCAGCGCGGCGTACGGGTCACGCTCTGCACGGGTCGGATGTATTCCGGCACGCGCGAGATCGCCGAAGCACTGGAAATTCTGGGGCCGGTCGCGTGCATCGACGGGAGTCACATCGTGGACGCGCGGAGTCATGCGGAGCTTCACAGCACGCCGCTGTCGGAGCTCGCGACGAGCGCGCTGTTCGAAGCGCTCGCGCGATTTCGCCCGGCGGCCTTCGCGTTTTCGGGCGATCGCCTGTACCACGACGCGCGCGGTGAACCGTACCTCGATTATTTGTCGACTTGGTCCGAGCGGACGCAGCGAATCGAAAAGCTCTCCGACATCGCAGCTTGGCAAGAACCTGGCGCCGCCATGGCGGCACTCGTCGCGCTAGGCACCCCAACCCAAATTCGAAGCGTCGAAACATTTCTCGAACAGCACGTCGATCATTTGCAGTCGGTGTCGTTCGAAGTCGGGCGTCCGGGTTATGCGGGTACTTGGGGGTTAGTCGTGCGCGCCGCCGGCGTGGACAAAGGCACGGCGATCGATTGGGTCGCGCGCCATCATGGCGTCACGGCCGCCGAAGTCGTGGCGGTCGGCGATTGGCTGAACGACATTCCGATGCTCAAACGCGCGGGCCGCTCGTTTGCCATGGCCCAAGCGCCGCTCGAAGTAAAAGCCGCGGCGACCGACGTGCTCAAAGCGAGCGCCATGACCGGCGGCGGGCTCGCCGAAGCCGCACTCCGCGCCGGCCTCTTGTAACGATTGAGCGCGCGGCGCGCCGATGCAATGCTGCCGAGCGGCCATGGTGGAAGCGCAGATCGCGATCTTACCGCCTGCTCTTGCGAGTCAAATCGCGGCGGGTGAAGTGGTGGAGCGCCCGGCCAGCGCGGTCAAAGAACTGATCGAGAACGCGCTCGACGCCGGCGCCGAGCGCGTGGACGTCGAGATCGAAGGTGGCGGCGTCACGCGTTTGTGCGTGAGCGACAACGGCGCGGGCATGAACCCCGACAATGCGCGGCTGAGCGTCGAGCGTCACGCGACCAGCAAGCTGCGCGCGATCGAGGATTTGAACCGCGTCGCGAGCTACGGCTTTCGCGGTGAAGCACTGCCCAGCATCGCCTCGGTGAGCCGATTCTTGCTGCGCACTCGGCCGTCGAGCGCGGACGCGGGCGTCGAAATTGCGATCGACGGCGGCGCAGAACCGATCGTGCGACCCGCTGGCATGGCCGTCGGCACGCGCGTCGAGGCCCGCGATCTTTTTTTCAACGTGCCAGCGCGCCGTAAATTCTTGCGCTCGACGGGGACCGAGTCGGGGCACGTGACCGAAATCGTCGAAGCCATGGCACTGACTCGCCCGCACGTGACCTTCACGCTTTCACGCGACGGTCGCGGCGTGCGCGAGTTCTTGCGCGCAGCCGATCGCGGTGAGCGCGCGGCGCAAGTGAACCAAGGAGAAGAGCTCACTCGCTGCGAGGGCACGCGCGGGCCTTTACAAATGGAGGCATTTTTGGCTCGACCGGAGCACGCGCGCAGCGGTGCGGGCGGGCTGCGCTTGTTCGTCAACGGTCGTTCGGTGAGGGACCGCGCGCTCGCGGTCACGATCGCGCAAGCTTACGGCAGCGTGCTCGAGCGCGGGCGCTATCCGCGCGGCATCGTGCATTTGGATTTGCCACCCGAGTTTTTGGACGTGAACGTGCATCCGCAAAAGGCGGAAGTGCGCTTCGCCGATCCGCGCGCGCTCACCGACGCGCTTTTCGGCATGCTCTCGCGCGCGCTCGCCAGCGCATTCTCACTGCCGACCCCGAATCGCGGCGCTTGGAGTCGTCCAAAACCCGAACTGGTCGCGGTCGCAGTCGCGACGGAGCCCGTGATTGCGCCGCGAGCCGACTCGGCCGTGCCCGAATTTTGGCCGAAGCGCGCGGCGGAAGCAGCACCCGGGGCTGAAATCGCGAGCCAAGTGACGAGCGGCGAATCCGTTCCTCTCGATGACGGCTTGTTCGCGGTCGATCCCTCTCTGCTCGCCGTGCGCGATTCGTCTTCGACGCAACTCTCGAAGCAACAATCGGAAATCGTCTGGTCGAGCTTGCGCTTCGTGACTCAGCTCCGCCAAACCTACTTACTGTGCGAAAGTCGCGATGGGATCTATCTGCTCGATCAACACGCAGCCGCCGAGCGGGTCACTTTCACGCGTTTGCGCAAGCAATATCAAGGGCGCGCCGTGCCGTCCCAGGCGCTTTTGTTCCCGCTCACGCTCGACGTATTGCCCGCAGAAGTCGAGCTCGTCGAGCAACGCGGCAAGGAAATTGCGGAAGTCGGGCTCGATGTGCGCGTGCGCGGCGCCGAGACGATCAGCATTCACGCGGTGCCGAAGCTGCTACAGCGCGCCAGCGCGGAGCGGCTCCTGCGCGACCTGTTGAGCGAAGTATCGCGTAAAGGCGGGCGCGGTTTTTCAGATGCCGTCGATCTCGCGCTCGCCACCATGGCGTGTCACGGCTCGATTCGCGCAGGGGATCCGCTTGCGCCGGACGAAGCGACGGCGTTGCTACGTGCGCTGGACGAAGCTGATTTCGCTGGCCATTGCCCGCACGGTCGGCCCGTTGTGACGTTTCTGAGTTGGGCCGAGCTCGAGCGCAAAGTCGGACGTCGTTGAACCCGCGCGCGACAACGACTTCAATGGCGCACCCCCCAAATAAACTCAGCGATGACGAGTGACGATCGACTTTGGGTCCTGGTGGGACCCACCGCCTCCGGCAAGACGGCGCTGGCCGTCGAGCTGTGCGAGGCGCACGACGGCGAAATCATCAGCGCGGACAGCGTGCAGGTGTATCGGTATTTCGACGTCGGCAGCGGCAAACCGAATGCCGACGAACGCGCTCGCGCGCGGCATCATCTGATCGACGTGATCGAGCCGAACGAGCCGATGGACGCTGCGCGTTTCACCGAGTTGGCGGAGGCCGCAATTGCCGAGATTCAGAGCCGTGGCAAGCGCCCGATCGTGTGCGGTGGCACGTTTTTGTGGGTGCGTGCATTGCTGCACGGTCTCGTGCCCGCGCCACCGGCGAATTCCGAAATACGCGCGCGCCATCAAGAGCGCGTGAACGAAGCCGGCCGTGCGGGACTGCACGCGGATTTGGCGCGCATCGATCCCGAAGCCGCGCGCCGCCTTGCGCCGAACGACTTCGTGCGCGTGAGTCGCGCGCTCGAAGTGTTCGAGCTGACCGGCGTGCGCATGAGCGATTGGCAAGCGGCGCACGGGTTCAAGACTTCGCGCCACGAAGCGCGTTTGCTCGGTGTGCGCCGTGAAAAGGCGGAGCTCGATCAGCTGATCCTGGCGAGATGTCGCGCCATGCTCGCTGCCGGTTGGGTCGCGGAAGCGACGCGACTTTTGCAGGCCGGCTACGCGGAAACTCGGCCTTTTTCCTCGGTCGGTTACAAACAGATCGCGCAAGCTTTGACCCGCGAAGAAACGCTCGATCTGGCCGCGCTCGAGCTCGCGATTTTCCGCGCCACACGCGTGTTCGCCCGTCGCCAGCGCACGTGGCTGCGCGATCAACCGATCGAGTGGCTATCGCCCGGGTCGACGAAGCTGTGATGGTAGTTCGGATCAGCGACTTGAAGCGCCGCAGCGGTGATGCGCAGCGGGCGCGCGCAGTCGAGCATCACGGCGAGCTCTTCAGTGCGTGACGCGCCGATGCTGCTCTCGTACGCGCCGGGATGCGGGCCGTGCGGAATGCCCGCCGGATGCAGCGACATGCTGCCCGCGCTGATGCCCTTGCGCGACGTGAAATTGCCGCGCACGTAGTAGAGCACTTCATCGATATCTACCGACGAATGCGGATACGGGCACGGGATCGCGTTCGGCCCGAAGTCGAGCGGGCGCGGCACGAAACTGCACAGAAGCGCGCCGGGAAACGCGAAAGTTGCATGCACGTTCGGTGGCAAGTGCGTCGCGCCGACGCGCGCCTCGAAATCCAAAATCGACAACGCAAAAGGATAGTAAGTGCCGTCCCAGCCGACCACGTCGAGCGGCGAATGCGCGTAGCGATAGCCGAAGAACGAATTCGCGCGCTTCACGGTCAATTCGCGAATGCCTTCGTCGCTCGGACCGGTGAACTCCGGCGCCCGAAAATCGCGATGCGAGTACGGCGCGTCCATGCGCAGCTGACCGAGCTCGTTGCGATATTGCTTCGGAATGCCGATCGCACCGTGACTCTCGATCGCGAGCCACTCTTGCGTCTGCCCCAACTCCGGTGCAAAGCGATGTAGCAGCCCTTTGGGCACGTACAAGTAGTCGTTCGCGCGAAAGCGGAGCTCGCCGAGTTGAGTCTTTAGTAGGCCGCCGCCTTCGCGCACGAAGAACAGCTCGTCCGCGTCAGCGTTGACGAAATAGCCAGAATCTTCGGCATTGGGTGAGAGTACCGAGAGCACCAGGTCGTCGTTTTCGAGCAGCGGTACGCGCGCATCGAGGGCTTGGCCCACGCGCTGGCGGACTTCGAATGTCTTGAACCCGTAGCGCACGAGTTCGCGCGCCGGCCGACCGCCGACGATCTCCCAGCCGTGCTCTGTCGCGACGGGCTCCGCTTCGTGTGGACGCCGCTCGTGATAGACGATTGTGTACGCGCCTTCGAAACCGGCGCGAGTGATGCATTCTTCGAAACGTAGCGAGCCGGCGCTGCCGCGCAGCACGGTGTGGGGCTTAGCCGGCAATGAACCGAACGCACGGCGTTCGAGCATCAGGGCTTGCCTTCGGTACCGAGCTCACGCTCGATCGTTTGCTGTCGTTCGATGCTTTCGAACAACGCTCGGAAATTCCCCGCGCCGAAGCCACTGTCTCCCTTACGCTGAATCAATTCGTAAAAGAATGGACCCGCCTCGCGATTGGCGTAGAGGCCGGCTGAATCCTTCAAAAATATCTGTAAAAGGTAGGATCTGTGCCCATGCCCGTCCACCAGCAATTGAAGCTCCCGCAGCACGCCTACGTCCTCGTCGATACTGTCGATGTCGAGATCGCGGAGCCGCTCGGGCAGCGCGTCATAGTAGGTGCTCGGAGTGGGCATGAACTCGACACCGCGCGCGCGCAAATCGCGCACAGTTCGCATGATATCCTCGACCTCGAGCGCGATGTGCTGCACGCCATCCCCGCGATGATCTTCGTTGAAGATGTTGATTTGCGAGGCCTTGAAGTTCGGGCGATAGGGTTCGTTGTTCGCGAACTTCAAGCCCGAGTTTTTGTCCCACATCACGACCGAGCGTAGTCCGGAACCATCCCGCATTTTCACTTGGCCAACGTCACGCGTGTGGAACTCGACGTCCCAGTAACGCTCGAAGCCGAGCACATGCTCCATCCACAAGAGCGCCGCCGACATGGTCTGAAAATTCGCGGTGATGTGATCCACCGCGCGAATTCGGCAGCGATTCTGGCCACCGGTCGCTGGATCGAGCTCTTCGAAGCCGGGAAAAAAGCCACGATAGCCGCGTCGCTCCACGAAGCGAAACGTGGTGTCGCCGAATGGTGTCGTGATCGAAAATGTCTTCAGCATTCCGCCATCGTCTCGGAACGTCTGCACTTCGGTGATTGGGGTCGCGCCGCGACCGTCGAGCAGAGTGAACGCCCGCTCGGCGTCGTGCACGCGAAACGCGAGCGTGCCAATGCCGTCCGGATGCTTCTTCAAATAGCGATCCGCGCGGCCGCCATCGCCGATTGGCGTGGAACACATCACGACGTACTCGCCAGCGCGGAATACGCGCGAACGCTGATGCCCGCCTTCGTTCAGCGTGGTGCCGCTCACGGCAATCTCGGCGAAGTCCATGCGATCGACATAGAAGCGCTCGCTGCGCTCCAAGTCGTGCACGTAGTAGTGCACCCCTTCCAGGCCGAGAATACCGAGCGGTTCTAGCTCTGCCATGTCTTAAAAATAGCGCTTTTTCTCGGCGTCGCCTCACTTCTTTCGTCACGCCTTCGCCACGTCGAGCTTTTCTGCCTCAACTATTCGCGATCTGGCTGTCGGTCAGGGTGCGCAGCGGCGAAGCCATCGAGCTTCGAGCACTGCGCTTCGACGCGCAGTAGCGTTGGAAAGGCTTCGAGCGCGACCTGCATGCGGCGCGCCGCGTAGAGCTGCGGCACGAGCAGTACATCCGCGATCGAAACATCCTCACCGACCAAGAAGCGACCTGACAAATCGCGTGCGCGCGTTTCCAGACTCGAGAGCCCAAGCCCGATGAAGTGCTGACACCAGCGCACTTTGTCGAGCTCGGGCGCGACCTCGGCCAAGAAATTGAGCGTGCCGGTGTTTTGAAATGGCTGAATGCCGGAGTTCACGAGTTCGGCGCACTCGCGCACTCGAGCGCGAGCGAATGTCTCGCGCGGGAGCAACGGCGGCGTCGGAAAGCGTTCCTCGAGGTATTCGATGATCGCCAGCGATTGCGCCAGAAACACGGTCTTCCCGCCCAGCTCCAGCTCCAGCACCGGCACCTGTTCGCGCGGATTTTTGGCGTGGAACGTCGGCAGATGTTGCTGCCCGCCCGAGCGCACCAAATGCACGCAGTGCGATTCGTAGGCGATGCCCTTTAAACCGAGCGCGATGCGCACGCGATAGGCCGATGAGCTCCGCCAGTACGTGTGCAGGATCATGCTCGAGAGCATAACGGCTTCACGGGGTGACGCGCGCCGAAATCGTGCCGAACACGTTTACGCCCGCGTCGTCGTGGAGCTCGATTTCGACGTGATCGCCGGCTTTCAAAAAAGGCGTCACAGGTTTTCCCTGCACGATCATCTCGCGCGCCCGCCGCTCGGCGAGGCACGACACGCCGCGCGCTTCGTCTGCGTTCGATACCGTGCCGCTACCGAGAATCGTCCCGGCCGTGAGCGCGCGCGTCTGCGTGATGTGCGCGATCAAATCAAAAAATGAA
>DASYCL010000597.1:0-2595 GCA_036500245.1 Polyangiaceae bacterium
CGACGGCATGTCGGGCGGCACCAAGCGGCGTGTGAACACGACCTGGCGCGAAGGGTCGTAGTCGCCGCGGTACGGCAGCGCGTGCCGATTGGCGACGACCATCGAGACCAGGCCGGAGTTGTGCTTGAAGCGCTGGCCGACCAGAGCGTCCGCGCCTTCGCCGCTCACGGCGCAGATTTCGTGTTCGCTCGCGTTCTTGTCGAACAGCGTGACGACTGCGAAGTCGAAGGCCGCGAATTCGCGCGCACCGCTCACGCCGGCTTCGATCACTTGCGCTTCGGTCGTGGCGGCAGCGAGCGCGTTCGCGGCGCGGTAGAGTTTGCCTTGTTCGACCTTGGCGCGGTCGAGTTGCACGAACACTCGCTCATTTTCGATGGCGCGCAGCACGAAGTGCGCAGCGGCGCGCAGCGTCTCTTCTTCTTCCCGCGAGAACGGCTCCGAAGATTCGCGGTCCACGACCAAGAGACCGCGCGGGCTGCCGTGATCGAGCAGCGGTGCCGCGCAGACCGAGCCGATCGAAGGCTTTCGCGTGTAGTACGGCACATGCGCGCCCGCTTTGGCGCCCGAGATCGCGAGCAGCGAACCCTTGGCCAAGCTGGCGCCGAAGATGCCGTCTTTGGCGCTGAACGGGCCCGTGGCAATCGCGTCTTCGGTGCTCGACAACTCTTGAATGTGCAGCTGCGTTTGTGTCGAATCGAGGCCGAGCAGCAGAGCTGTGCGCAGGCCGAGCGTGCGACACAATAAGATCAACGCAAACTCGACGGCTTGGTGGATCTCGTCCACGCCCGAACGAATCAAACGCTCTTCGGCTTCTGGACTCGAGACGCTCGCGCGTTCGCCGGCCGCGCTCGGTGCGCCGAGCAAGCGATAGGAGCGCGCCGCGTCTTTCATTTTGCGCAGCTCGGTTTCGATACGTTGCCGGGAAAGTGCGCGGATGCGCGCGATTTCCGCGCGAAACACCAGCATGTTCAGAAACGCGAATACGCCGAGCAGGGCGGCGTGCGGCAAAAGACGATCGCTGTCGCGGCTGCCCCAGGCAACGAAGTTGAGCGCGGCCTCCATCAAAATCGCGAACGCGATCGTGCCGACTGCTGCGGCCGGTCGCGCAAAGCTGGCGCAGATCATCACCAGCGCATACACGGCCGGGTAGTACGGACCATCCAAACCACCCGGCGTGTGCAAGATCACGCCGTACGCCAGCACGACCAAGTGCGTGAACAGCTCGAGGTCGAGGCGCGCGGTCTCGTTCGAAGCCAGGCTGCGCAGCCGCTTCAATAAGCGATAGCCGAGCGAAGCCACGAAGATCAAAACGGCCGCGATGTTCCAAAGCAGTGGCGGCTCTGCCACCGCCCAGTAGATCAGATAAGCGCTGAGCAGCGCGCTCAAGACGACGCCCGCACTCTTGCTGATCGATTGCTGCATCCAAAGCGCCGAGCGCACGAGCGGGTCCATCTCGCTTGTCGGGTAGCAAACTGACCGTGAATTGGCCTACTTTTTAGGGATTTTTCGCTATTTCCGCCGGAAATCGGAACTGTGCGAAAAGGTCGGATAGCTTAGTGCTGGTGCGCGCCGGCTTGCGTCTCCAGATCCTGCTGCTCCTCGGTGGGCTCTTACTAGTCGCGTTCGTGCCGCTCTTCTATGCGGTCGCGACTTATGCAAGTTTCACTTTGCGACAAGTGCGCGCCACGCAAGCACAAGCGCTCGGTCGCGCGGTTGCAGCGCACGTCTCGGAAGCGCGCGCGCATCGGCCGCCGGATCAGCTGCTCGGCCTCCTTGGCGCGCAAGTGGGGGCTCAGGGCGTCGCGGCGATTGGGATTTATGGGGTCGATGGTCGGCCAGTGGCGCGCGCGGGTGAACCGTCCGTCGTCGATTTGCTGCCCGCGACGGTCGATGCTGGCAAGCAAGCGGTCGTAGAATTGGAGCGACATTCGGCGCTCGAAGTCGTGGTGCCTGGCAGCGATGGCGCGGTCGCGGCCATTTTGCGCACGGACGACGCGGCCGCGCGCGCCGCGCCACTCGTGCGCCTGCTCGGTTTGTATTCGCTGCTCGTGGGTTTGGTGCTGCTCGTGGCGGCGTATTTTGCGTTGACTCGGCTGATCGTGCGGCCGCTCGACGCGCTCGCGCGAGCTGCTGAGCGAGTCGCGCTCGGCGCGCGTCGCTTCTCGGTGCCGCGGGGCGGCGCGCGCGAATTGGTCGAACTCGGCGGCAATCTGCACATCATGACCGAGCATTTGATCCGCGAGGAAACCGCGCTGCGCGCCAAAGTCGACGAAGTCGAGCGCGCGACGGTCAGCCTCAAAGAGGCGCAAGATCGCCTGATTCGTTCCGAGCGCTTGGCGTCGGTCGGGCGCCTCGCGGCCGGGCTCGCGCACGAGGTCGGTAATCCGATCGCCGCGCTGCTCGGCTTGGAAGATCTGCTGCTCGAGGGCGGGCTCGAGCCGAGCGAGCAACAAGATTTCTTGCAGCGCATGCGCAAGGAGACCGAGCGAATCAACCGCATCCTGCGCGACCTCTTGCAATTTGCGCGGCCCGGCGAAAATCACGAGCCGGCGCTCACGGTGCAAGGCAGCGTCGCGGAAGCGGTGGCAGACACGG
>DASYCL010000598.1:0-1763 GCA_036500245.1 Polyangiaceae bacterium
CGCGACGCATTCCTTGCCGGCCGCCGCGCTGTCGCCGTGCAGGCCGCTCCCGCTCACGCGGTCTCCGCGGATCTCCTTATGGCACGCGAAACAAAGCTCGCTCTGCTTCTGCGCCTCTTTGCTCTCGTGGCAACTGTCGCACTGCTCTTCGATCTTCGCGTGCGCCTCGATCACCTGCCCCGGCATGATCAAGCTGCGCAACGTGAACGCGTACGAGCACGACGGCGCCGCGGCGGCTCCGACCGCGGCGACGGCGAGCCAGAGGAGGCGCGCACGAAACAGCGGCGAGAGGAACGAGCGCGGCATCAGTAGCGGTAGACCGCGTAGAGATGAACCGCGAGCGCGACGAGCAACACGACGAAGAACGGCCGGTGCACGACGTGCCAGAGCGCGAACAGACGTTGGTACGCGATGAACTCCGCCACGCGCCGCACCGCGCGCAAGTGCGTTGCGACGTGTTGGCGCGTGATTCGCTCGAAGCCCTTGCGATGCTGTGCGACCCACGGCGAGCAAATCGACTCGACGATCAAGCGCCGGCGCACGAAGCGCAGCAGCGCGAAGCGCTCGAAGCGGGTGCGCAGCGCTACCTTGAGCGGCAGCACGGCGCACGCCGCGAGGCTCGCGGGAGGCTTGAGCACCGTGCGATCGAACTGCGCGAGACGCGTGCTGAGGTCGGGCACGAACTGCGCGATGCGCGGATCGGTCGGCTTCGCGGCTGCGACGCGCGCGAGTAGCTCGGTGAGCGTCGTGCGCCGTCCGTACAGACCCTGGTGGATCTTCGAGTAGATGTAGCGGCCAACGAAGCCGCTCGCGGCCACGAGCAGCGCCGAATAGAGCGCGACGCGGCTGTTGAAGGCGCCCGGCGAAAAGTTGCAGTGATAGAGCGCGGCGAGCGGCCCGACCGTGCCGATGATCATGTGCGAGCGGAACCAGTGCTTCACCGGTCCCAGGAACTTGAGCGAGCGGAAACGCTTGCGCACCGGATAGAGCAGCTGCGCGAGCATGCACGTCATCGCAAAAATACCGAGCGCGAGCCCAAAGCCTTTGCCCGCGTTCAGCACGCGCGCGTCTCGGCCGAGCCAGCCGAGCAGCACTAATAAGAACGCCGCTCCGAATCCCGCACGCGCGCCGAAGCGCTCGTAGAGCCAGTGCCACGCCGATTCTTCAGCGCGTGGCGTGACTTCTTTGGGAGTTCGGACGGCGCGGATACCGGAAGGGATCGTGGCCATTCCTTTGCCGCATCGCCCCTTGTCGTGATCTACGCTCGCGAGCCGGCGTTCCCACCACCGACCGCACCCCTCGAGCTCGAGTCACGCAACCTCCGCGTTGTCGAGCTCGTCGTCCCCGCGTCATCGACGCGTCATTAGTAGAGCGCAAAACGATCCCGCTCGTACAACTGTCGCCATAAGGGAACATGAAATTCGAAAGTTTCGAGTTATGTTGCAACTCGCTTGTCGAACGTCGATTCGCTTCTAGACTCCGGCGCACATCGCGATTTTTTCTTTCGTCTACGACGCGCACTCACACTCGAGTCGTTCGAAGAAAGAAGCGATCGACGATGTAGGGAGTTTGCGGTTGTCGACGAGCGGGTCACTCGGGGGTAACTAGACTCGCACGCCTGCACCGTAGGGGGTGTCTTCGAGTCACGAGCGCCGCGCTCTGTCTCGTCCTTTGCTCGGCCTAGTGCTTCGCGACACCGATTGCTTGCGCCCCTCTCGCGCTTCACGGCGTATGGGCGCTTCAAGTCACAGACGGATCTACGA
>DASYCL010000599.1:0-5237 GCA_036500245.1 Polyangiaceae bacterium
AAGGGACACTCGCAATGAGCCCGGAAGCCGCAGCCGCGCTGATCGGCGCGATCCCGGTGCAAACGGCGAATCAAGGCTTTACGGCGAACACAGTGAACGACGCCGCGCCGCCGAAGAAAAAGAGCGCGCTGCCCTTCGTGCTGATCGGCGGGCTCGCGCTGGTCGGCCTTTTGCTGGCGCTGGTCTTGAAATTCGCGGGCGGCAAGCACGACGATGCCGAAGCCGATCGCGCGAAACCCGCGGACTCCGCCACGAGTGCGAGCTCACCCGCCGCGACGACCGTGCTCACCGTCGATCCCGCGGCCGCGAGCGCGAACAATGCGACGGCGAAGCCGAGCGTGCAGCCTGCGCCGCAAAGTGCGAACGCCAAGCCGAGCGCGCCGCCGAGCGCCGAAGTTGCAAGCCCGCCCGCGACGTCACTCGCGCTGCCCGCTGCGCCGGTAGTCACGCCCCCGAGCGCGCCGGCCAACGCACACCCAGCAGCAACGAAAACCGAGCGCTGCTACGCCGATCCATTCACCGGACAAATCCGAGTGGCGGGCGCGGGCCACATGGACGCTAACTTCGCCTGCAAGCAAAACCCATTCACGGGCGCCTATCAGCGCCTCTAGTGCACCGTGACACAAACGAGCTCGTCCGTCGTAGACGACTGGGATCGTCACTGGCGCGAAAATGTCGACAGCAACGCGCAGAACCCGGCGCAAGCGTATCGGCGTGAGTTGATCTTCGAGGCGCTCACGCTCGATCGCGCCCATGCGCCCGTGCGTCTACTCGAAATCGGCTGCGGTTCGGGCGAATTTTCCGCCAGTATCTCGGCGCGCTATCCCGAAGTGGATTTGGTTGGGTTGGATCTCAGCCGCGCCGGGCTCGACATGGCGCAGACCCGTGTGCCGCGCGCTGCGTTTTTTCAGCAAGACCTCGCGCTGCCCTTCGCGCTACCCGAACGCTATGCGGGTTTTGCCACGCACGCGGTGTGCACCGAAGTGCTCGAGCACTTGGACGATCCGATCGGCGCGCTCAAAAACGTACGCGCCGGCCTGGCGCCGGGCGCGCGGCTGGTCATCACCGTGCCGGCCGGACCCATGTCCGCCTACGATCGTCATCTCGGACACCGCGCGCATTTCACGCGCGCTCGACTCGAACGCACCCTGCGCGACGCAGGCCTCGAAGTCGAAGCCGTGCACGGCGCGGGCTTTCCATTTTTCAACTTGTATCGTTTGACCGTGATCGCCCGCGGCCAGCGCTTGATCGCGGACGCCGACGGCGCGTTGCCGCTCTCCGCACGCGCCGCGATTTGGACATTTGGCAGGCTGTTTCGACTGAATTTTCACTCCGGCGCGCGCGGCTGGCAGCTCATCGCGGTCGCGCGCGAGCCGCGGCACGTCGACACGCCCGAAACGGCACACCACTAAAGCGCGCGGAGAACCAGCGCGGAGCGGCGCGCGCAGAGTTGCATCTTGGGGCGCATGCGGGGTTAATTGGGATTTCCCAATGCCGCGACGAAGGACCACGATCGGAGTGCTCTCCTTGGAGGTCGCCAACGCGTATTTGGAACCGATCTTGGACGAGTTGTCCGCGACGGCGCGCGAGCATCAGCTGAACCTGGTGAACTTCGTCGAATCGCTGAACCCCGAGGATCTGACGGCCAATCGCCGGCTCACGACGAACATCGCCGGGCCGGCCTCGGTGGACGCGATCTTGGTGCTGCCGCTCGGCCACCGGCTCACGCCCGAAGATCTCACGGCTTATTGCCAGCGTTTCAGCGCGCTGCCCGTGTGCAGCGTGCCCGCCGTGACGACCGACTCGGTGTCGCACGTGCGCGTGGACAATGAAGCCGGGCTGCGCGCCGCGATCGCGCATTTGCTGGGCGTTCACGGCTATCGCCGCGTGGCGTTCGTGTGCGGACCGAAGGGCAGCGACGAAGCCGAGCTTCGCTACCAAGTGTATCGGTCCATGCTCGACGCACACGGGATCGCGTTCGACGAAGCGCTCGTGGCGCCCGGCGAGTACATGATCCAAAGCGGGATCGACGCCGTGGCGCTGCTGTGGGACGTGCGCGGACTCAAACCAGAGGCGATCGTCTGCGTCAACGACGGCACGGCGTTCGGCGTACTGGAAGCGCTCAAGGCGCGCGGCTTCTCCGTCCCGCACGACGTCGCGGTGCTCGGCTTCGACGACGTGGAGCTCGCCCGTTACGTCGATCCGCCGTTGACGACCGTGCGACAGCCGCTACGCGAACTCGGCCGTCGAGCGCTGGAAGTATTGCTGGAGCGACTCGAACCCGGGAGCCTCCCGCGCTCCGAAGTGCTGGCGAGCGAGCTCGTGATCCGTGATTCATGCGGTTGCTCCGCGTATCGCGTTTCCGACGCGCCACTCTCGTCGGCGCCCGGCCCACTCGGGCTCGAAGCGCTGAACCAGAAAAGCCTCAAAGCACAGCGCGCCTTGATCTCGCTCGGTCTCCCCGGCGCGCGCGATTCACACTGGGAGGAAAAACTCTACGCGACCTTTCTGGACGAGTTGTCTCGCAAAACGCCGCAGTTTCTGCCGTTTCTCCGCTCCGTGCTCGACGACGCGGATCGCTCGCACGGTGACGTGAGCGCGTTTCACAAAGCGATCACGTTGCTTTGGCAGGTCGTGAGCAAGAACCTAGCGCCCGATTCTTGGGAATGGAAACGAGCCGATCGTCTGCTTCACGCCGCTCGCGTGATGACGTCCGGAGTGGCGGAGCGCGGCCCCGCGCACCAGCAGGTGCGCTCGGTCGATTCCGCATACAAGCTCACGCGCACGAACAATGCGCTCAGCGCCGTCATCGATTTCGCCTCCGCCGGACGCGTGCTCGCGCAGCACCTGCCCGAACACGGCATTCCGAGCTGCTATGTTTGCGTCTACGAGTCCGAGCAGCCGCCGGTCGAATGGTCGCGTCTCGTCGCGGGCTTCTGCTCGGGCGCCGCGCTCGAGCTACCGGAAGGCGGCATCCGATTCCGAACCGAGCTCGTGTTGCCCGCGGGTATCCCGGATTCCGCCGAGCCCTCGCAGCACATCGTAGGTCCGCTCTCGAGAAACGGAAGTTCGCCCGGCTACGTCGTGTTCGAACGCGGCGCGTCCGCCGGCTTCGTGTACGAAAATCTGCTCGTGCAAATCGGCACCATGGTCGGACACATCCGGCTGCTCGATGCGCTGGTGCGCGAGGCCACGCTACGCGAAGCGGCGGAACGCGCGCGGATGCAAAAGGAACTGGCAATCGCGGCCCAGATCCAAGCCAGCATTTTGCCGCGTAGCTTCGCGGTGGCTGGCCTCGAAATCGCGGCCGCGATGCAACCGGCCACCGAAGTCGGGGGCGACTACTACGACATCATTCCCCTCGAGAGCGGCACCTGGATCGGCATCGGAGATGTCGCCGGCCACGGGCTCCCGACTGGCTTGGTCATGCTCATGCTGCAAGCGACGATCAGCGGCGTCGTCCGCGGCGCTCCGAACGCGCCACCGAGCGAGATCCTCTACACGGCGAACGCGGTCTTGTTCGACAACATCCGCAATCGGATGGAGCAAGACGAACACGTCACTTTGACGCTCCTACACTTCACCGGCACAGGCCAAATGATTTTTGCGGGAGCGCACGAGGACATTTTGATCTATCGCGCTCGACGCGGCGAGGTCGAAGTCGTGCAAACGCCGGGCGCGTGGCTCGCCGCCGCGCGCGACTTGCGCGGCAAACTCGACGACATCACACTCGAGCTCGGAGCAGATGACGTGGTCCTGCTCTACACCGACGGGATCACCGAAGCGCGGCGCGCCGACGGCGAATTCTTCGGCCCGGAGCGTCTGATCGCAGCACTCGCAAAGGTGTGGCAAGCGCCCGTGCAAGAGATCCGCGACGCCATCCTCGACCAGGTGCGAGCATTCATGGGTACTCAACAAGACGACATCACCCTAGTCGTGATCCGGAACACGCCGGGCAGAGTGTCGAGCTAGCGCGCGGCACCGCGGCGAATCGTAAATCTCCTTAAATATTAAAAGCTGATGCTCGAGCGCAACCTTTCACGAGAACGCGCGTCATATTGAGAAGAACGTGACGGCACTCCCCTCAGGACTCGGACTGGCCCCAGTCGACGAAGGCGGGTTTTCGCTCACGCCGTCCTTGCGAGGCAAAGTCCTCGCCGTCAAGATTTGCGGTAACGGCGATATGGCCGCACTCGACGTGCTCAATCGCTACCTCAAACAACTGCATCGGGAAGCCGTGCACCTCGGCGCGGCGGAGGTGGAGCTGGACTTTCACGAGCTCTACTTCATGAATTCGAGCTGCCTCAAGGCGCTCGTCAGCTTCATCGACGGCGCAGCCAACGTCGACAAGCCGGGTTACCGGATTCGGTTCCTGACCAACCCCCAGCTGTTCTGGCAGCGCCGCAGTCTCGAAGCGTTGCAGCGACTCGCGCCGGAATTCGTGCAAATCGAATCCTGAGCTGCCGACGGCGAAGCTTCACTCGTTGCGTTTTGATTTGGGGTTTGCCTTGTCCGGCAGATCGAGACGCTGGACTTCGGCGTGGACGATGCGGTCGAGCTGGAAATGCCTGCGTTCGTCGGTTTCGACGTCGATCGCGTCGAGCCGCGTTTCGCGCCGTTCCATCAATACGCCGACGACGCGGATCGTGCGTTTCTTTTCGACGAAGCTGCCGTCCACGTACACGATACGAAGCGGGCGCTGCTCGAACCAGGCGCGCTCGAGCGCGGTGCGCACTTCTTTTTTTATCGGCAAGCCCGGCACACCGTGGAACGAAAGCTCGGACAGCCGCGTCAAGAGTTCGCGCTGCGCCGAGGTCGACAGCGCGGCGCGCACTTTGTCGAGCGCGGCTTCGAGCGTGTCGGCGAACGGCAACAGCCGCATTTCGATCGCGAAACGGCCGAGCGCGACGAGCAACGCGGCTTCGCGCGCGGTGAAATTCACCGGCGGCAAGCTGTAACTGCGATCGAGCGCGTAGCCGCCGCCGCGACCGCGCTCGGCACCGATCGGCAACGCGGCGGCGCGCAGCGTGTCGAGATCGCGATAGATCGTGCGCACCGTGACGTCGAAGCGCTCGGCCAAGGTTTCAGCGGTGACTCCGGTGCGACGGCCGCGCAGGTACTCAGTGAGCGCGAACAAGCGTTCGGTGCGCGACATCCAGAAACTGACATACTCCTGACAGTCGCTGGCGAAAAGCGCAGATTCGCCCGAACTTGGCGGCAAGCCGCAGCAACTCGCT
>DASYCL010000600.1:0-2473 GCA_036500245.1 Polyangiaceae bacterium
GGACAAGTGGTAGTCCGTCTTGCCGATCTTGAATGCCGAGTAGCGGAGGTAGCACCACAGCACCGTTGCCATGCCGAGCTCGTGCGCTTGCTCGAACATCTTCCCCACTTCGACGATCTCGCGTGAGGCATCAGCGGAACCAAAATAAACAGTCGCACCGACCGCGGCGGCGCCCATGTTCCACGCCTGTTTCATCGTACCCCACATGATTTCCTCGGCCTTGTTCGGATACGTGAGCAGCTCGTTGTGGTTGAATTTCACGATGAACGGGATGCGGTGGGCGTATTTCCGTGCGACCGAGCCGAGCACGCCGTAAGTGCTGGCGACCGCGTTGCAGCCGCCTTCGAGCGCGAGCTTCACGATGTTCTCGGAGTCGAAATAATCCGGATTCTTCGCGAAGGACGCGCCCGCGGAATGTTCGATGCCCTGATCGACCGGTAAGATCGAGAGATAGCCGGTGCCGGCGAGGCGCCCGCGATCGAACATCGACTGCAAGTTGCGGAGCACCTGCGGGCTGCGATCAGACAGCGCCCAGATGTCCGAGACGAAGCTCGGCGACGGCAGGTGCAGTCGCTCCTTGTTGATCGTTTTGCACTCGTGCTCGAGCAAATAGGAGGCCTTGTCGGCGAGCAATTTTTGGATTTCGCTAAATTCGCTCATGCTCTCTTCTCCCAGATTTTCCCACCGTCGCAAGTGTACTGAGAATCTGACTGGTCACTTTGGATTTTTTGCGCTGCGCGAGCACAGCGCTTGGCCGCTCGGAGCGCGCGCGAAGGCCGGCAGTCGAATGTAGTTCGAGAATCTCTTGCTGCACGCCCAACTTCGGGCAGACTCGGCCCGGATGGCGGCAAAAAAGTCTCGGCCCGTGCGCGAAGTCACGCGCTGCTTTTGGAGCGGCGAGGACCCGCTTTACATCGAGTACCACGATCGCGAATGGGGCGTGCCGGTGCACGATGACCGCGTGCTGTTCGAGTTTTTGATTTTGGAAGGCGCACAAGCCGGGCTCAGCTGGATCACGATTTTACGCAAACGCGAGGCTTATCGGCGCGCATTCGCCGGTTTCGATCCACGAAAGGTCGCGCGCTTCACGCCGGCGAAGATCGAAAAATTGATGCATGACCCGGGTATCGTCAGGAATCGTTTGAAGATCGCGAGCGCGGTGAAAAACGCGCGCGCGTTCTTGCAGGTGCAAAAAGAGTTCGGCAGTTTCGACGCGTACCAATGGGGCTTCGTCGGCGGCAAACCGCTTCAAAACGGCGTGCGCTCGCGCCAAGAGATCCAAGCGCGCACGGAGATTTCGGACGCGCTGAGCAAGGACTTGAAGAAGCGCGGCTTCAGCTTCGTCGGCTCGACGATCATGTATGCGCACATGCAAGCGGTCGGCATGGTCAACGACCATTTCGTCGATTGCTTTCGCCATGCGACGCTGGCGCGCGGCCCCCAAAAAACTATTCAGCGAAAACTTCGGCAAAAAACCACAGGTTGATTCGAGCGCGCGGCCGGGACCTTTGGCCAGCGCACAAACCGGCCGAGTTCGCCTGGGTCGTCGCGTACCGAGTTGCGCGCGAAACCCGGCTCTTGCTAGCTCATGGGATCGTGCGACAGGAATCTTTGACGGTGGTGGCGAGGGTCGACGCTGCTCGTGGACTGGAGCGAACGCGCGCGGCGCTTTCGGCGATCGCTGCCGATACGCTCTCGCCCGACGATGCGCGCCCACGTGTTTTTGCCGATCCTGAGCTCGGGATTCACTTTGCTCGGTTGGTTTTATTGGTGGAGCCGAGCGACGCCGAACACGGCTCTTCTTTGGTGTTCGAGTCGAACTTCGACACCGACGATGCGAACCCTTACACCGCGCGCGTGGCGCAGCTCGAGCTCTTGTGCGCTCGCGTTTTCGAGCCGCTCGCCGGCGTTTTTCGCGATTGCGAGGGATTTGCCGAAGTGCACGCCGCGAACGCGTTGGCAGAGGCGCTCGAAGCGCACTTGGTCGAATCGACCGCGTGCTACCAAGGCCACACCGATCGCGATCTGCCACGGATTCGCCTCGAACGGCACTTGCGCGAGATCTTGATCGACTATTTTTCGCGCGCGCCGAAGGCACCGCTGCGCGAACTCTATCATGCGGCTCGCGAGCACGTGCTACTCCGCGCTGCGTACGACCCGGAGCTCGCAGGGCTCGAGCTCGACGCGCCGGCACCCAAAAATCCAGACCAGAAGCTGCGCTCGCAGCGCTTGGCCGCGGGCATCATCGTTTGGTTCCAAAATCTTTCGTTCGATCTGTTCGTGTATTTGTTGTTCCAGCTCCGCAAGCTGAAGCACTGGACCGAAAGCGATCCCGAGTTCGACCAGCGCGCGGTGCAAGAAGCGTGGACCGACGCCGATCGTGCGGAGTTCCTCGCGCTCGCGGCGAACGAGGATCACGGGCTTCAGAACGCGCTCACGCACGTCGTGCCGCTCAAAGGGGGCAATCGCTTGC
>DASYCL010000601.1:0-1992 GCA_036500245.1 Polyangiaceae bacterium
TCGCTTCGTCGCTCACCTAGTTCTGCTTTGTGCCCCGTTTTATTCCACCGTCACCGACTTCGCGAGGTTGCGAGGGCGGTCTACGTCGCAGCCGCGTAGGACGCCGATGTGATACGCGAGCAGTTGCAGCGGCACTGCGTAGAGGATGGGCGCCAGGCTCGGGTGCGTGAGCGGCAACTCAATCACGGACTCGGCGACGTCGTCGAGCGCGTGGTCGCCGTCGCTGACGAGCGCGATGATTTGTCCATCCCGCGCAGCGGCTTCTTGCAGGTTGCTGAGCGTGCGCTCGCGATTGCGATCGTCCGGCATCAGAGCGATGACCGGCATTTTCTCGTCGATCAGCGCGATCGGACCGTGTTTGAGCTCGCCGGCCGGATAACCCTCGGCGTGCAGGTAGGAAATTTCTTTCAACTTGAGCGCTCCTTCGAGCGCGATCGGATAGAGCATCCCGCGACCGAGATAGAGCGCGTCGCGAGCATTGTAGTAACGCTGCGCGATGCCCTCCACTTGCGCTTCGAGTCCACGCAAGCCCTCGATCTGTGCGGGCAGCGCGCGCAGGCCGCGCACGAGCTCCGCCTTCATGCTCGGATCGATCTTGCCGCGACGTGACGCGAGATGAATCGCGAGCAGCGTCAGCAGTGAGAGCTGCGTCGTAAAAGCCTTGGTCGACGCCACGCCAATTTCGGGTCCGGCGTGCGTGATCAGCGAGCCTTCCGCGGCGCGCGTGATTTGCGAGCCGACCACGTTGCAGATCGCGAGTGTGCGCGCGCCTTGCGTGCGCGCTTCGTTCAACGCGGCAATGGTGTCCGCGGTCTCACCGCTTTGGGTGATCGCAATTGCCAGCGTTTTCCCTGAAATTACCGGCGATCGATAGCGATATTCAGACGCATAGTCGACGTCAACCGGCAGCTGAGCGAGCTGTTCGAGCAAGAATTTGCCGACCAAGCCCGCGTGCCAAGACGTGCCGCAAGCCAGGATCGAAATGCGATCGATGTTCGTCCAGGCATCTTCGAGCTCGGGCAAATCGAGGACGACTTCGTCGCCGCGAAGATAGGCTTCAACCGTGCGCGCAAGCATCGTCGGTTGTTCGAAGATCTCTTTGCGCATGAAATGGTCGTAGCCATTGAGCTCGGCCGCGCCCGATTCCCAGTCGATGTGCTGTGGAGAGCGATCGACGATCTGCTCGTTGCGATCGAACACCTTGAGCCCGCTCGGGGTGAGCTCGGCGATGTCGCCGTCTTCCAAGAACGCGATTTTGCGCGTGTGCGGCAAGAGCGGAGCCACGTCCGAAGCGATGAAGTATTCGCCGTCCCCGAGCCCGACCACGAGCGTCGGCCCGGAGCGCGCGAGCAGGATTTTATCCGGGTAATCCGCGTGCAAACACGCAATGGCGTATTTGCCTTCCATGCGCTTCACGGTGAGGTTGAAGGCTTCCTCGAAAGAGATGCCGTGGCCCATCAACATGTGCATCATGAGCGGGAAGCACTCGGTGTCGGTCTGCGAGCGTGGCGCGAGGCCGTGCGCGATGAGCTCGGCGCGCAGCTCGCGAAAGTTCTCGAAGATGCCGTTGTGAACGACCACGATCTTGCCGTCCGGGCTGGAGTGCGGATGCGCGTTGAGCTCCGTCGGTCGGCCGTGCGTTGCCCAGCGCGTGTGGCCGATGCCGACGCGCGCACCCGCAGCGTGTCCGTTCAAGCCCTCAAGCTTCTGCGCGAGCCCATTGAGCCGGCCGGTGCTGCGCGTGACGTTGATGCCGTCCGGCAAGACCAAGCCGATCCCCGCGCTGTCATAGCCGCGATATTCGAGCCGTCCCAAACAATCCAGCAAGATCGGGCTCGCTTGCCGCGTTCCAATATAACCGACGATTCCGCACATTTTTGGCCTTCAAGGTAAGAGCTTGGCGATGAATTGCTGTTCATCGCCACCGAGCGACGACAGCGCACTCACCGACCAGAGCACGTTGTTACACGAATCGACTGCAACGTCGTGACC
>DASYCL010000602.1:0-6127 GCA_036500245.1 Polyangiaceae bacterium
CCGAGCCGTTGCTCCGCCGCGCCCGCATAAGCCGAGCGCGGATAATTCGCGAGCAACTCTTCGAGCACCGCGCGCTCTTCCGCGACTCGGCCGAGCTTTTGCAACGCTTGCTCTTCGCCCCACAAAGCCTCCGCCATCAGCGAGCTCGAACCGATGTGCCGATAAGTCTTGAACTCAGTGAGCGCGCGCTCGAGCTCGCCTTCTTGCATGTAGAGCACGCCGAGTGAAAGGTGCGTCGTGATGCCTTCGGTCGAGCTCGGGAACGTCGCTTCGAGCGATTCGGAAGTCGCGATCGCTTTTTTGGTGTCGCCCGCGACGCGCGCTCGGTTTGCGTCCGCGAAGAGCTCGCTCGCCGATTCGTATTTGCTCGCGCTCGGTGCTGAGCTCGCGCTCGGTGCTGAGCTCGCGCTCGCTCGCGCGCTCGGGTTTGCAGCCGAGTTTCCGGCTTCTCGCGCGTTTGGACGGATCAAAACCGGCACGGGAATTTTTTCTGGGGGGGCCTCGCTCTGAGCGGCCTCGGGCGTCACCGGCACGAGCCGCTGATCGTTCGCGAAGGTCGGCGCGCGCGAAGACGCACTCGGCGAAACGCTCGTGCGAGTCTTCGCCACATGCGGCTGCCAGCGCGATAAGCTGATCGCCGCAACTGCGACGCCCGCAATCAACGCAGCGAGGCCGATCGACTGGGCCGCTTGCACCGCGCGCGGCGAAAAGCGAAGCGCGCGCGCGCCGCGAACGCGCCGCGCCATCCGTTCGATGCGCTGTTCGTCCCCGGCGAGCACCGGCGCTTCGGCGTCGAAGGCGCGCCCGGCGTCGCGCAGGACGCGCAGTTCGGGCGCGGCTTCGAGCGCTTCGTCGAGCCGGGCGCGCGCGCTGTCCGAAAGCGCGCCGCGGCGTTCGAGCGCCAGCAAATCGTCGCTCGAGTCGCGCTCGTTGCTCACGACGATTCCTCCGCGCTGTCGGCGAGCCGCGGCTCGCCGAGCACGCGCTCACGCAGGGCTTCCTTGGCGACGCGCAAGCGGCTGCGCACGGTTTCTGGCGGAATCCCCGCGCTTTCGGCGATCTCCGGCACGGTGTAGCCGAGCACGCAGTGAAGCGCCAAGACCTCGGCTTGCGCGAGCGGCAATGAATCGAGTAGCTCGCGCACGAGCTCCGCGCTGGCTTGCGCGGACCATGCCGCGTCCGGCGCCAGCGCCGGCGAAGGCATCTCTTCGACTTCGAGTGCGTGCTCGCGCTCGGAGTGGCGTTTGCGCGTGGCCTCGCGCCGGCGCACGGTCATCGCCGTGAGCACGGCCACGCGGCACGCGAAGTGAAGCACGGTCGACTCGCCGCGGTGCCTCGGTAACGCGTCCATCACCGCGAACGCACTCTCTTGCGCCACGTCGTCGACATCGGGGTGATTCGCGCCGAGTACGCGCCGCACGACGCGGAGCAAATGCGGGCCGACGGTGACGAGAAACGTGTGCACGGCGGCACGCTCTCCGCGCGCAGCGGCTTCGGCGAGCGCACCGAGCGCATCCGGTGGCTCGGGACGCGCATTCGGTGCGCGCACCAAGCGGAGCGATCGTCGTCGTTCGTTGGCTGCCATTTCAATGTCGATACTTACCGCTCTGCGTGCTGCTCGCGACACCGTACAGAGACCAGTAGCGATTCCGACAGAAACGGGTCGAGTCGCCCCGCGCAAACCAAATAAAGCCAATTAATTCAGCAATTTGTCTAGATCAAAGCGAGCGCGACCCAGAGCGATTTCCGAACCGTTCTGTGTACCGAACGTGCGCGCACGCGATCGAATCGCGCCGCTGCCGCATTAGACGCGCGGCGCCGCGTGCGCCCGGTTGGGAGACGACAATGAAAGCGCGACGCTTGGCAATGAGGATTCTGACGCTGAGCGCGTTCGCTGCATTCGCGGCGTGTTCGGCAGGAAAAGGCGTGAGCCTCGGTGGCGGCCTGCGCGGCGAGAGCGGCAACGGTTCTGGCGCGGGCTCGAGCACGCTGAATCCGGGCGGCGGCGACGGCCCCGCGCTCAATGTCGGCGGCAACGGCAGTTCGATTCCAGGTCTCACCGATTGCCCGAACGGACAGAAAACGACGCTGAGCGGCGTTGCGTACGATCCCGCCGGTCGCGTGCCTTTGTACAATGTGGTCGTCTACGTGCCGACCAGCACGCAGCTTGCGCCGATCGCGACCGGCGCGTCGTGCGATTCGTGCACCACGCCGATTCCGGCGGTCACCGACGCGCTGAGCGATTCGTCCGGTAAATTCACGCTCGAAGACGTGCCCGCGGGCGACAACATCCCGCTCGTGATCCAAATCGGCAAGTGGCAGCGCATGACGACGATTCCGCACGTAACCGCTTGCCAAGACAATCCGCTCACTGATCCGGAATTGACGCGCCTGCCGCGCACGCAAGCCGAAGGGCACATCCCGCGGATCGGCCTTGCTACCGGGCATTCGGATGCACTCGAGTGCCTGCTCCGCAAAATCGGCATCGCGGACAGCGACTTTTCGACCGACGCCGAAAGCGGGCGCGTGGACATGTTCCGCGGCTGCATCGACAGCAACGGCGACGCGTATCCCGCCAGCAAATTCGCAGCCAACCTCGACAATGGCGCGACGTTTCCGTCGACCGCGGAGCTGTTCAGCGCCGGGCACATCAACGACTACGACATGCTCGTCTTCTCGTGCGAAGGCCACAAGTGCACCGATCTGCAGACGACCGAGAACATCGCCACGCTCGGAGCTTATGAGAACATGGGCGGGCGCGTGTTCCTCGATCACGTGCACTACAATTGGATCAATCACTCCGACAGCAACATCCAGGATGCCGCCGAGTTCAGCTCCGGTGACGATCCGGAGAGCCCGCTGCCGACGCAGATCAATACCAGCTTCCCCAAGGGCCAAGCGCTCTCCGAGTGGCTCTCGGCTGTCGGCGCGACGCCGACCATGGGCACGCTCGACATCGTCGCGGCGCAGAATTCGTGCTCCAAAGTCGACCCGACACTGGCTCAAAGTTGGATCACGACGACGAACCCAGTCGGCAACTACTACGTGACGATCAACACGCCGGTTGGCAAATCGGGCATGCCGCTCGATGCCTGCGGTCGCGTCGTGTTCACGGATCTGCACGTGAGCGGAGCCGTGACGGACTCGTCGCACGACGATACGCCCTTCCCCGGCGGCTGCGTCTCGACCGACATCACACCGCAAGAAAAAGCGCTCGAGTTCATGCTGTTCGATCTTTCTTCCTGCGTGCAGAAGGAAGACATGCCGCCCGTGGTGCCACCGGTCGTGAAGTGAGTTGGGGTTCCGTGTCAGGAGCGGATCGCGATACGCTAAAGTGAATTCAGCTTCGGGCTTTTCTGGCCCTACGCGTATCAAGATGCTCGGCCAGCAGCGCATCTAGCAACGCGACGAGCGCCTGGTCGGTCAGTTCTAACGTGGCCGCCTCTCCTTCGAAAACCGTGATCAGCCCGGCGAATCTGTAGCTTTGTTTATTTCCGGGCACGCGCACCCTGGCCTTGTCGGGCGCGACCGCGCGCGAGATAAAGCCAAAGACCTAACCCTCGAACAAAAACTTCGCGAGCTCGTCCACGATCTCCCGCGGGATCGCATGTCCGCCGTCAAATGAGCGAAATGTAACCGGGAAACCGCGCGCTTCGAGCTCGGTTTTGATCCGCCTGCCGCCCGCGAACGGCAGCCGCTGATCGCGCAGACCGTGCGAGACGAACACCGGGGGATGCTTTGCGCGCTTCACGTCGAAGTGCGCGGCTGAATCGACGAGCAGCGCGCCGGAGAGCACCGCGACGCGATCGAGCTCTTCTGCACCTGCCAGCAGCAGATCGAGCGACAGCATCGCGCCTTGGGAAAAGCCGCCGAGAAAAAGCGCGCTCGGCGCGTAGCGTTCGCGCGCGGTGTGGAGCACGCCGCCGACCGCGCTGCGCGCCACGTCGAGTTGAAGGTTCGGCAGAGCGCTCGGCCGCGCCGGGCCCGGCTCATCGACGACGTAACGCGGCCGATCGCTCGCCTCGATTTGCCACCACGCGCGACCGTCGCCCGCGCTGAGCGGCGCCGCCGGCAAAATGCAACGCAACCCGGGGCGTAAAAACGTGCGCGCGAGCGACGCCAAATCGTCGCCCGGCGCACCGTAGCCGTGAAGCAGCACGAGCACGGTGCCGCCGCGCTCGTCTTCACGCTGATCCGTGACCTGCGTGATGGCGAGTCCGCCCCACGGTTCTCGCCACGCGCCGCCGCTGGCACTCGCGCTGGGCGACGAGTGCGCTGTCTCGTTGTTGCCCGAGCGGCACGCGAGCGCGGCCGCGCCGAGGCCGATCAGCGCTTCGCGGCGCGAGCAGCGCGAATCGCGACTCGCCACGCGCGGCTCACTTCCAAACGCCGGTCGCGACCAACTCTTGCCCAGGACCTGCTTTGCTCGCACCGTCGTACTTCACGAGCACGACGACCATATCCCCAGTCTTCAGCGCGTCTTGCTTGTAGCCTTCGATGTCGCTCATGTGCACGGGGAACCATTGTTTGCTCATGCCGATCGAGTCACCCGCGATTTGCGGCGTGTACACGACGCCCATGTCGAAGCCGGTCGCGCTCAGATTCGCCGCGTTGCCCGCGAACAAGAGCCATTTGCCTTTGGCCAGCTTGTCGAACGCGGGCACCGCCGTCTTCTCGTCCTTCAAGCCTTTGTTTTTTTGCAGCGACGACTCGAGCTCTTTTTCTTCGACGAAGCCCTTCGCGGCCGGATACTTGGCTTCGATCGCCGTGCGACGCTCGGGCGTCAGCGTGAGATCGATCTTTTCGGGCCGCGCGCCGTCGGCTTTCGGCTCGGGCTTCGCTGCTTCGGGCGTCGGCGCGGGCGCGGGCGCGGGCGCGGCGCTCGCGCGGGCAGAAGCCGCGCTCGGCGCGGGCTTTTCGTCTTCACAGGCGAGCGTCAAACCGAGCGCAAGCACGGCACACACGGGCACAACGCGGACGATGTTCGACTTCATCCGCCGAGGACTACCAGGCTTGATCGCCGAAACCAAGCGCAGCTCTCGGAAGCCGAACCGCGACGCCGAAGGCTGGGCCGCTACAACCAATGACCACCTGCATTGATCGAGAAATTTTCGGTCCCCACCGAGTGAGGACCGAAAATTTCTCGATCATTTAGTGTGATCTGTCATTCGGTGTCTTTCTGGTCGCAATCTACCCAAGCGAGCTTGGTGGAGGGGCCGTCATGCGTGACCATCAAAAGCAAATCGAACATTTCTTTTTTTGATGGTCACGCGAAGCGGGCGCGTGGCGTCAGAGCCTTCGGCGGCGCGTTCAGCCGGCGCGCGCGCTCGGCGGCGCCGCGTTGTCTTGCGCCGCCGCGATTTGAGCGCGGAGCTCGCGCAGCGCGGGATGCGCGAGGAGCTCGCGGCGCGTGCGCACGCCGATGCGGCTCGCGGCGCGCGCCATCAAAACGCGCACGGTCGCGTCCGAGATGCCTAGGTTATACGCGATTTGTTTGTTGGTGAAGCCTTCGGATGCATGGCGCACGATTTGGCGCTCGCGCTCGGTCAACGCGCCAATGCCGCGATGCGCGTCGCTCTCGCGTGCCACGATGTAGCGACTGCCGTTCTCTTCGAATGTGTGCACCAAGGTGAGGTGCGCCTTCGACGACGGATGGGTGAAATCGAGCGCGTTTCGCCGCGAGCGCTTGGCCTTGGACTGCGGGGTGTCACTCGATTGTGAAGCGGCCACCGCGCGCAGCTGCTCTTCGGCCGCGCTCACCATTTGTGCGAGCCGCGCGTGCACGTCGTCGCTCGGCCGCTCGCTCGCGCTCGGCTCCGCCGCAGGGATCGAGCTCAACTTGCGGCGACAGCGAAACGCAGTCGAGAGGTTCGCCGCAAGCCGCCGGAACACGCGGAGCTCGGCCGGCGACGCCGAAAACTCGCGCTCGCGGCAGGCGAACACCAGCAGGCAGCCGATGCCCGAAGCATCGAGCCCGTTGAGATGAAAGAGATCGCCCCAACCGCTCTGCTCGAGCCGCGCGAGAACCGGCGCGAGCTGCGACATGCCGCTCTTGCGCGCGCTGCCGACGGGCAAACTGCGAAACGTGGTGGTCACGAATTCGGGATCGACCGAACGGGTGAACAGC
>DASYCL010000603.1:0-8583 GCA_036500245.1 Polyangiaceae bacterium
CGCTGGCGCCGCGCTGCGTGTGCTCGCGCCGTGTCCCGGGTTCACGCCGCATCGCGGAGCCAATGACAACTCGTTCGTGATTTCGATCGAGTACGGCGCGCGCCGCTTCTTATTCACGGGTGACGCCGAACGCGAAGAAGAGAGCGAGCTAGTTTCAGCCCACGGCGAGGATTTGCGCGCCGATTACTTGAAGGTCGGGCATCACGGCAGCCGTACATCGACGAGCGAAGAATTTCTATCGCTCGTCGCACCGAGCATCGCGACGCTTTCTTGTGGCGTGCGCAATCGTTTCGGCCACCCGCACGCGCCCACGGTCGAGCGCCTCTTGGCGCACGGCGTGAGCGCACTGCGCCTCGATCGCAGCGGTTCGGTGATCGTTACGACCGACGGCCGAGCGTTGTCTGCGCGCGCGATGCGCGAGCCGCTCTGAGCGCTTGCCGCTTCACGGCGTCTACGCGACACTGGCGTTCGTGAGCGCTTTTTCGCCGACCGAGGTTCGATCGCTGATCAGCGCCGAGCGCTTGTCGGAGCGCGTCGTCGAGTTGGCAGCGCAAATCAGCCGCGACTACGCGGGCCGCTCGCTCGTGCTGTTATGTGTGCTCAAGGGCAGCTTCGTCTTTGCCGCGGATTTGGCACGCGCGATCGCCTTGCCAGTGCGAGTCGAGTTCCTCGGTGTGCGCAGCTACGGCGATGACACCAAGTCGAGCGGCGTCGTGCAGATCACCCAAGATCTCACGCGCCCAGTCGAAGGCGACGACATTCTCATCGTCGAAGACATCGTCGACACTGGTCTGACGCTGTCGTACCTGCGCGAGCAGCTGCGCTCGCGTAATCCTGCATCGATCAAGGTCGCGGCCTTGCTGCACAAACCGGCACGCATGCAACGTGAAGTCGAGATCGACTATCTCGGCTTTACCATCGACGACGTCTTCGTGGTCGGTTACGGTTTGGACTACGCCGAGTGCTATCGAAATCTGGCGTTCATCGGCGTGCTCGATCCCAGCAAGGTCGCGTCGAAGTCCGCCTAGCCGCGCGGCCGTGCCAACCGAGGTGACATTTGAATCTGCTCGCGCCAACTGAGTACCGCCCACTATCCAACGGATCCCTTGAAATTTGGCTGGCCTGAAGCTTGCTTCGCATCCGCGCGTGAGGCTCATCGTGGTGGTGCTCGCGGTCGGAAGCATCTTGGGGTGCGGTGGTCGCGTCGAAGAACCGGGGACTGAAAAGCAACCCGTCGACGGCGGATCTGCGACCGCGAGCTCGGGTTCCTCGGGGTCGGGATCGCTGCCAGCACACCCACTCGGCCAGTGCGTGCACGGTTTCGAGCGCGCGAGTGAACCGACGCGCTCGTGCGAATGGATCACGCAAGCTGGCGAGTGTTTCGATTCGTTCGACGCCGCATGCGCGTGCATTTGCCCGAGCAGCGGACATAGCGTCTGTTCCGCCGCATTCTCTCCGGGACCGAACGGTGCGACCACCGTCTATTGCGACTAGTCGGGAGCTATTCGCGCTCGGTCGATTTTGGGTCAGGGCTCGTCGCGTCGTTGCTTGGCGCGCTTTCCGGTGCTGAGCGCAGCCGTTGCAGCCGCTCGCCGATCGCTTTTTCTAGACCTTGCGTCGTCGGTTGATAAAAGCGCGAACCGACGAGCTCGTCGGGCAAATAGGTTTCGCCAGGCACGAAGCTGCCTTCGTGATTCGGTGGGTATTGGTAGCCCTGGCCGTAGCCTTCGTCTTTCATCAGGCGCGTGACGGCATTGCGCAGCTTCTTCGGCACTGGCAAGGCGCCGTGCTCTTCGATCGCCGCTCGCGTCGCGCCAATCGCCTGCTTGACCGCGGCGGATTTGGGGCAAGAAGCAAGATACAGACATGCGTGCGATAGCGGATAAATGCCTTCCGGCATACCCATTCGGCGAAACGCGGCGTCCGCATTGACCGCCACTTCGAGCGCGCGCGGATCGGCATTGCCGATGTCTTCGCTCGCGAAAATCATTAACCGACGCAGCAAAAACAGCGGATCGTCGCCTGCATCGAGCATACGAAATAGCCAGTAGAGTGCGGCGTCCGGATCGCTGCCGCGCAGGGATTTGATCAACGCGCTCGTGACGTTGTAGTGCTCTTCGCCCGATTTATCGTAGAGCAGCGTGCGGGTCTCGCCGGCGCGCTCGACCGTGCCCGTGTCGAGTGTCGTTTTGCCCTCGGCCAATAGCGAGCTCGCGACTTCGAGCAAGCCGAGCGCGCGCCGTGCGTCCCCGCTTGCGACTTTGGCGATCGCGGCGAGCGCCGTCGGCTCTGCGACAATGCCGCGCTCGCCGAGCCCGCGCTCGGAATCCCCCAGCGCGCGCTCGAGCAGCGCGACGATGTCCGGCTCCTTCAAGCCTTCGAGGCGGAACACACGGCAGCGTGAGAGCACTGCCGCATTCACTGAAAATGACGGGTTTTCCGTGGTTGCCCCGATCAAGGTGACCGTGCCGTTCTCGACGTGCGGCAAAAAGGCGTCTTGCTGGCTGCGGTTGAAGCGATGAATCTCGTCGACGAAGAGGATCGTGCCGCGACCCTGATACGCGCGGCGCTCGCGCGCAGCTTCGATGATTTGCCGGAGCTCTTGCACTCCGCCGAGCACGGCGCTGAATGCGACGAATTCCGTTTTCGTCATGCGCGAGATCACGTGAGCGAGGGACGTCTTTCCCGAGCCGGGTGGACCCCACAAAATGAGAGACGGAACCCGGTCGCGCTCGATGGCGTCACGCAACAGGCGGCCGCTCTTGAGTAGCGCGTCTTGGCCGAGGACTTCTTCGAGCGTGCGGGGGCGCATCCGATCGGCAAGTGGCGGCGGCGGACCTCCGAGTTGACCGCGGCGCGCCGCGGCTTCGAGGAGCGTCGGTTCGCTCGGAGGGCGAGCGCCGCGCCGGCTGGCCATTCAGCGCGTTGTCCTCGGCCGCTCGCCGAAAATCGCGGTCCCGACGCGGACGATGGTCGCGCCGGCGGCGACGGCAGGTTCGAGATCCGACGTCATCCCCATGCTTAGCTCAGGCAAGCGGGCAGCGCCGCCGTGAAGCTCTCGCAGTCTTGCGAGCTGGTCGAAAAAGGGTCGCGCGTCGTTGGGGTTTTCGGTTTGTGGCGGCACGCACATCAAGCCCGCGAGCCGCAGGTTTGGAGCGTGTTCGAGCGCGTCCAAGATGTCCGGCAATGCGTCCGGCGAACAGCCGCTCTTTTGCGCCTCGCCTCCGACGTTGACCTCGATCAGCGCTGGCAAGCGCGGATCAGTTGCGGCAAATTGCGGCAACCCTTCGCGACCTTTGGCGCGCTTGTCGAGCTCACGCACGAGCTCGACGGAATGCACGGTGTGCACCGTCGCGGCGAGGCTCGCAGCGACGCGCGCTTTGTTGCGCTGCAAGTGCCCGATCACGTGCCAGCGCAGATCCGACAAATCGGCCAGCGCGCGGGCTTTTTCTTCGAGCTCTTGCAGGTAATTCTCGCCGAAGTCGCGTTGGCCCGCGGCGTACGCGTCGCGAATGGCGGCGGCGGGTTGAAGCTTGGAAACGGCGACCAAGCGCACCGAATCCGCTGCGCGGTTCGCGCTCGCTGCTGCGGCTCGAAGCCGAGCTCTCACGCGTTCGAGGCGTTCCGCGACTTCGCTCACGGCGCCTCAGTTAGTTTGTTTTTTGAGCTCGATCGGCGCTTTGCGCACGACCAAGCTGTCGCCGGTCGAAGCTTCGATCGAACCGCGAAAGCCAGCGCCGTCTTTGCTCGCGACGAGCACACCGCGCAGCCCCGCATTCGGGTCGTCCGGAGAGAGCACGACGCGCAGCGTGTCGTCTTCGACTTTGCCGCGCGCGTGACTCGCGCCGAGTACTCCTTCGCCGGTACCGTCGACGATGCCGTCGTCATCGATCTTCAACTCGAGCTTGCCCGGACCGCTCGAGGCTTTGCCGTCGTCCTTGACCCATTCGCGCACGGCGCCGACTTTGACGTCGACGGGCGCGAGCTCGGCTTGATAGCTGCCCTCGAACACGCCTGAATACCAGGGCTTTGCCGGCGCAGCCGCGGCGCTCGGGGCGGCGGTTGCGCTCGCTTGCGGGGCGGCGGAGCTTGCCTGCGCAGGTTCGCCCGCGTGAGCCTTGCAACCGACGAGAGCGTTCAGTGCGACGCTGGTCGCGACGATCGCGCCGCAATGGAGCACCCTAAAAAAAATCATGATCGAATCAACTCACGAATGCGTACGCCGAGTTCACCCTCCAGATTCACGAGCTCCCCACGCGCGACCTCGCGTCCGCCGACGCGCAGGGCGACCGGTTCGGCGATGCGCCGTCCCGTTTCGATGATGTCACCCGGGCCGAGTTCGGCCCATTCGCGCGCGCTCATGCTGACGGCGCCGATTTCGATGCGGACGACAATCGGCGAGTCGAGCACGGCTTCGGTGAGCGTTGAAGGCTCCGGTTTTTCGCTGTCTGACATCGCCTCGCCCTTTCCGGCCGCGTGCGCCGGCACGTAATCGAACGGCAGCGCGACACTCTCGCCCCGTATCACGATTCGACCATCACGCGACAGCGTGCCGGCGACGCCTTGGTCGCGCGTGCCGGCGGAAAGCGCGATCGGCCCTTCGAGTTCTCGATCGAGCCAGAAGCCGGCGCCCGGAAACCAGGCATTTCCTAGGCTGAAATCCGCCAACGCAGAGCGCTCGGCCAAGCCCAGTCCGACCACGAGCGGCACCGCGATCGGTAGCTCGCCCAGCGCGCCGAGCGTCGCTTCCGGCACGGGCGGGAGCGTCGGCAACGCGAGCGCGGCGATGACTTCGTATGATTTGCCGGCGATCAGCGCGGTCGCTTCGACGAACACGTCGCGCGCATCGTCGATGTTGTCGCTCGAGCCGAGCGCATGGAGTGCGCCGTGAGTGCCGGAACGCCGAGCCACTTCGGCGACGATCGCGCTGAATGCGCCTTCGAGCGATTCGTCGAGCGCGCCGCGCGCGGCAATCCTGACCGGACGCTGTAAGGTGAGTGCCAGCACACTGACGATCAGCTCTGGTTCGAGGTAGAGCGCGCATTTGATTCCGCTGCCGCCGAGCTCAAAGCCGAGCTCGGTCGAAGGGCGCCGCCGCGGCGCGCTGGTGTTCACGCGCCGCACGATGATCGAGGCTTCGCACGCGCAGATCTCGGAAAGGGCGTGCGCGAGACGAGTCGTGTCGAGCGCTCGTTGCACCTGTCTGCGCGCTTCCGCCGCGCGCCGCGCGCCGTCGCGCGTCGCCATTTCGAGCGCCTTCCAGGGGTAGGCGGTTGCCGCTCGCGGACTCATCCGCGCGCATGGTAGCCCGTGCTCTCGGGTGCCGGGTGAGCATTGCGCTAGCTGCGCTTTATGCTTGAATTTCAGGACGATAGCGTGTTTTCCACAGGCCACGCACATCCCTGTGGATGGAGCTGTGGTTAGCCTGTCGGAATACGCGAGGAGCGCGTGATAGCCTGGCTTTATGCAGAAGCCGTGGTCCATCGTGTTGTGCTGCTCGGCCTTGCTGGTCGCCATGAGCGCGCGTGCCGATGACAAGAGCGCGAAAAAGACGGACAGCGGCGTGCGTCGCGACCCGAAGGGCATCAAGGGCATCAGCCCGTTCTGGGAAGCGGTGAAGAAAGGCGACGGCGCTTTCATCGCGCGCGACTTCGACGGTGCGATCGCGGCCTATCGCGAAGCAATCACGGCGGAGCCGGAGAATGCGCTCGGTCACTACCGTGCGGGCGAAGCACAGATCGCCAAGGGCGATTTGAAGGAAGCCGAAGCCGCGTTTCTGGCAGGGCTGCGCTTCGTCGCTAACGATGCGATGCTGAAGGCGAAGTTAGAGTTCGCGATCGCGGATTTGCGCGAGCGACAAAAGTCATACGACGACGCGACCCAGAAGTGGACCGACTACGAGTCGTTCACGACTGCGACTCCCGCGGCGAAAGGTTATCCGGCGACCGCGACCGAGCGCAAAAAGGTCGTGGAAACCTGGAAAAAGGTCAGCGCGGACTCCGCGGAAGTCAAAGCGCGCATCGAAAAGCGGCTCAAGGAAGCCGACGATGCCGTGCGCAAGAGCTCGAAGTAAGCGCGCCCTTACTTGACGCGCACGCGCACGCTTTGCGACAGCGCTTCGTCCGCGTGACGCGCGAAGCTGAGGAAGCGCGGATAGTCGCTCGGTTGCACGCGCCCGGCAGGCAGATTCACGGTGCGTACGAGCGATAGCTCACCGGGCTTGGCCGCGTCCGCGACTTGCACCGAGCGATCTCCATCCGCGATTTTTACAGGCGTCATATCGCTCGCGAGCTCGGCACCGCTCGGCAACACGATGCGCAGGTTGATTTCGCGGTGCATGGCCTCCACCATCAATAGCGGCGTCTGACGCTGCGGCAGTGCTGCCATTTGGCTGATGCGCGGGCCGAACGGCGGTGAGATCAAGAGCATGTCGCCCGAACGCTGGGCAAAGCCCGGGATTTTCGCGCGCGCGCGGATGACGAGCGGATTGTCGAGATCGTCGAAATGATCGATCGCGTAGCTCGTGAGCTCGAGCCCGCGCAGCTCCGGTCCGAGCAACCGCGACTCGAGCACGTCACGGAGTTGTTCTTCAGGAATTTCCGCGAGTGCGTTGCGCAGGCCCATCGCGTACTTGCCGAAGAAACTTTGTTCGAGCTCAATCTCCGCCGAGCCGTCCGCGGCGACGCGGAACACGCCAGAGTAGCGCAAGTTGTCGAGCGCGCCTGCGGCGGGCACCTGCGCAGGCACCGGCTTGTCGTCCGTGAGCACGTAGGCCGGCATGCCGCGCGCTTCCGCAGGCACATAGGCGAAGGGTGTATACTTGCCGCCGAAGCTCAGCCAAATCGGCTCGCGATCGCCGCTGACGTGAAGTAGCGGTTGGGTAAACAACATCGCCTCGGAGAAAGGCCCACTCGGCGGCAAACTGAGCCGATTTTGCGCGACAGCGTAGCTTACGGGAATGCCGAGCGCGCGGCAGAGCGCGATGTAGCCGCGCCACTGATTGCCGTTCTTACCAATCACGACGCGCCGGCCGTCGCTCTCGTCTCCTTCTTGTACGTTCGCGACGATCCAGCGATAGAGGCGTTTTGCGCGTTCGCTGCGCTGCGTGGCGGGCACTCCTTCGACGATGTGCTCGGCGATGCGCACGATGCGCGGGTCGACGGGCGTCAGATCGGCGACTGCGTCACTCATCGAGCGCAGGTTGTCGCTCAGGCTGATGCCCCAACCGAGCTGCACGCTCGGCAAGAATTCGGTGACCGGCGCGCCGAACGGCTCCACTGGCGCGGCCGGGCTATTGTGAACGAGCCAGCGCCGCACGACGAGCGGGCCGTTTTCCTTCACTTCGGGCTCGGGGACGTCGTTGCGCGTTTCGATCATGAGCGGCTTGCTCTTCGGCGAAATCACGACCAGCTCGCTGCGCGCGTAGGCAATGTTTTCCTCGCGGAAAAACCAGCGCGGCCCTTGATAGCTGAGCCCGCGTTGGCCGTCGCCCGCGTTGCTCTCGATGCGCTCGGTCTCGATGTAGTCGCCGACCTCGAGGTGCGGCATGGTGACCGTTTGCTTGCCTTCGATCAGCTCGGGTTCGAGGATCGAGCCATCTTTCTTGATCACACGTAGATGGAGAATGAGGCCGCCTTGGAGCTGCTGCTCGGCCATGGTGCTGATCGCTTCTGCGCTCTGCACCTTGATCAACTCGTGTTCGAGCATGCGACTCGAGCCGTCCGCATGAACCCAAAACGCGGCATAATCCAGCACCCGCGCCGCAGTTCCGGGCAATACTGTGCCGGATTTTTCGTATTCGTCGATCAACGGTTTGGTTTGCAGTCGATAGGGCTCGAGCTCGCTCAGGCCTTCGACGAGGTCGAGGGCTTGCTCGAGCATGGTAGTGGGCGCACCATTTTGAACCGCATCGACCAAGGCTTTGACCAGCGCGTCGTGTGAGCCGCTTGCGTAGCGTGCGTCCGCGAGGTTCATGCGCGCGCGCTCGTTGCGTGGTTCTTGTTTGATCGCGGCTTCGAGCTTGTTCCAGCTTTCCTTTTCGTTGCCGGCGCGCACCATCACGTCGTAGATGCGCTCAGTGATGTCTTTGCGCTCGGGCCGACGAGCGCCGATGCGTTTCAATTCGGCGAGCGCGGTCGGATAGTCTTCCTGGCTCAGCGCGCGCCCGAGCAAGATTTCACTGTCCGGATCGAGCTTTTTTACGCGTTCGACTAGCGTGTCTGCGGTTTTCGTGTCGCCAACGGCATCGAATGCGGTGACCGCTGCGGCGAGCGCGTCGGGATCGTTCGGAAAGCGCTTGGCGAGCTCTCGCACCGTGCTGGAGTTTTCGGAAGTCCAGCCGAGGTCGTTGTACATGCCGGCGAGGGCCGTCAAAAGATCCGGCACGTCCGGGAACATGTCGACCAGCGCAGCGACGCGCCGCACGCCTTCGGTCATGCCGCTCTTTTCGGCTTCCCAAATTGCGAGCGCCAGCTGCGATGCCCACATCTTGTCGTCCTTCGTCAGCGCTTGTTCGCGCAGCTCGCGCGTCAGATCGCGGCGCTGGCTCTGAGCGAATAGCGGATCGCCGCTGGTGAAGCTCGC
>DASYCL010000604.1:0-1897 GCA_036500245.1 Polyangiaceae bacterium
GATCAAATCAAAAAATGAAAAATGCATTTCCGCGCCGGCATTCGGATCGCCGACGAGCACGCCGTTGAGCCGAGTTCGCAGCGGCAAACACACGCGACCGTCGCGATACGCGGCGCCGAGCTCGTCCGGCGTCACCGCGAACGGCGAGAACGACGTCGCGGGCTTGGACACGAAAAATCCAAAGCCCTTCGAGAGCTCTGGCGGCACCAAATTGCGATAAGTCCAGTCGTTGGCCAGCATCAACAGCCGCACGAACTCGGGCGCCGCGCCTGCGCTCGTGCCGCGCGGCGTGTCGCCGAGCACGACCGAAATCTCGCTCTCGAAATCCAACCCGAAGCTCGGATCGCCGAGTGAAAATGAGTCACGCGCGCCGAGCAGTTGCCCCGACGCGCCCTGATACACGAGCGGATCACGAGTCAGTGTTTCTGGCGGCTCCGCGCCACGCGCGCGCCGCACGAGCACGATGTGATTGATGAAGGCCGAACCGTCGATCCACTCGTAGGCGCGCGGCAGCGGCGCGGAAAAGTCGGCGTTCGCCGTCGATTGCCCGGAAATTGGGCTCGATTCGAGTTCGTCGAAGCGCTGCTGCAAGGCCGGTTCGTGCGCTGCCCAATCGTCGAGCGCGGCCTGCAAGCTCGACGCGATGTCAGTCGCCGGGGTGAAGCGCGCGCCGTCGCGGCTCACGACGCAAAGCGAGCCGTCTCGGCCGTGACGCAAGCTCGCGAGCTTCATGGTGACCTCGGTGCGAGTGCTACTCGCTCGACGTGACGGAGCTCGAGCGCTCAGTCACGACCGAGCGTGAGCGACGAATCGAGCAATTCCAAAAATGTGTTCGGACGCGGCGCGTCCGCGCGAATGAATTTCGCGACCGGGCCCGGACTGAGCTCGGGTCGCCCGAGCAGTTCGGGCGCGAATTCCGCGTTCGCGGCCGCTTCGACCGTAACCGTGGAGACGGCTTGCGTCGGCGATTCGGTAGTCACGCCCGGCGTTGGTTGCGCCGCGTACATGCCACTCGCGCTCACGCCGGATTGCATCGACGGCAGTTGCGCGAGCGACTCCGGCGGAGACGCGATCGCTTCGTCAGCCACGCGCTGCAGATGCGCGTCGAGATCTTGCCGCGCTTCGGGCGGCGGCATCAGATTGTCCTGGTAGCCGCCACCGAACTCCCGCTGAGGCAGCGACACCTCGAGCTCTTCGTGCGCCGCTTCGGCGATCGCGACCTTCGGATGATCGAGCTCGAGCCGCGGACCGCGCGCTTCTTCGAGATCGATCGTTTGACCGAGTTGCTCCTGCGTCGGGCCGGCATTCGCGCCCACCGGCAAAATATCCGCTTCGAGCAGCTCGTCGATGTCCGGTGCAGGTGGCGCGGGCATCGGTGGCATCGCCGCTTGCGGCCCGGACTCCGGCGGCGGCGTCTTGAGCGGCACTTCGCGGCCTTCCTCGAGAACCATCTGCGCGGCGGCTTGCGCGAGTGCTTCGTCCATCGTGGCGGCGACCTTGCTGCGCGACGACGACACCGGCGGTTCTTCTTCGTTCGCAGCCGGTTGCGCGGAGTCTTCGTCTTCGAAGTCCAGCTCATCGAGCGAACCGCCCGCGGCGGGCACGACGGCTTCGACCGGCGCGGCCGCCGTCGGACTCATCTCGACGATGTCGTCTTCGAGCAGCTCTTCCGGCTCTTCGACGGCGACCACCGCGGGCATCACACCCGAGATGTGCTCCGTGGTTTCCGCAATCGCCACGTCGGGCGCGGCTTCTTGGGGTGGGGGCACCGACGCCGGCGCGGACGACGCAGGGAACGGATCGGCGAGCAGATTGTCGCCCGCGTCACTGAACGCCGGAGCCGGCGGCTTCACTGAAGCAGGCGCCGGCATCGGATCGGGAATCACGACCGGCGCGG
>DASYCL010000605.1:0-1881 GCA_036500245.1 Polyangiaceae bacterium
GAAGAGCACCGCGAAGAGCGCGAGGATCACGATCGCGGCTACTGAGGCTGAGGCGGTTTACGACACACGAGCCTGAGTGATGCGCACGCTCCGCCGCTCAATCCTCTTTGCGCGAGTATTTGCCCTTCATGAAGAGCTTGAAGTCGGGCTCATGGGGGAATTTGTTCTCGATCGAGAATTCGCACGAATTTGCCGTGATTCGGTAGGTGTAGCGTGACGCGCCGCGCTCGCTGACGCGATTCATCGTCAAGACGTCAGCTTCGAAGCGACCGCGCGCCGGTCCCTCCGGCGGAAGGCCGAACGAGTCGAACCAATACCAGAGGATCTCTTTCGTTTGCGGATCGACCGTAAACACGCCGTGACCGCGAAAGGTGATCCGGCTCTGCTTTTGCTCGATGTAATCCTGAATCACGGCGAAGCCGTCGAGATCGGCGCGAAAGCTCATCCGTCCGAACGCTTCGCCGCCCGGCCCCCACGCAGTCGCGCTCAGTTCTTCGGGCCCTTCCCATTCACCGACGAACGACAACAAGCGCGCGTGTTCTGGACCAGCTTTCGGCATTTCCATGACGTTCAGTGTACCACGACGTAAACGGAGTTCCGCGCGCTCGCTGCACGCCGGCACGCGCGGCGCGAATCGCGCTTATCGGTCGCGTAAACGGCAGAAAAATAGGGGTACGCGCGCTACGATCGTCGGTCATGTGCGTAGTCAGGTATGGGATTCACTCGAGTCCGGCTGAATCTCTTGGAGTGCCGGGTGAAGCAGCAATTCGCGACGGGATTTGAGACCCAGACGGCCCGCGGCGCGCGCCATCAGCACGCGCACGGTCGTGTCCGAAATGCCGAGCGCATAAGCAATCTGCTTGTTCGAAAAGCCGAGCGCGGCGTGCAGCACGATCTGCCGTTCACGATCCGTCAACGCGGCGAAGCCGTCGGCGGTGGCTTGGTTTTCGCGCGCCACCACGTAGCGCCGTCCATTTTCCTCGAAGCTGTCGACGAGCGTCCAGCGCGCGCCGGTGAGCGGGTGCCAGTGATCGAGCGCGCTCCGACCGACGCTGCGCGTGAGATTGTTGCGCTGCGTATCGATCGCGGTCATCGAGCTTCTGATCCGCTCTTGCGCCGCTTTGCCGGCCGCCGCGCCCGTCGCGTGCACGAATTTGCCATTCGAATCGAGGATTGCCTCGGCTTCGTCGGTGCGTTGCTGCGGCTTCGAGTCGAGCGCGGCGTCCAGTCGCGCGACACCGAGCCGGCGACGCAGGCGGAACGCCGCTGCCAGGTGGTTGGCGAGCCGCTTGTACACCGTGACGTCACTGACCGAAGGCAGACACTCTCTTTTGCGCGTGCCGATCGTCACGTTGCAACCAATGCCCGAAGGATCGAGTCCGTTGATGTTGAAGATGTCGCCCCAACCCTGCTTTTCGCGAGCGGCCAACACCGGCGCCAGGTACGGCATGCCGGTACGACGCGCGCTGCCCACGTGCAAACTGCGAAACGTGGTGCTGACGAACGCGGGGATCTTCGTGATCTCTTGAAACAGGCTGAACGCTTCCATCGATTCCGGCGGAGTGTTCACGAGCGCCAGGTTCCAGAGTTTGAAATCGGCGACGTTGGACGCGTCATAGAAAAAACCAACGTAGTGATGGTCATCGCCGCAGAGCGCGCGGAGTGCCACGAGGACTCGGTCGAGCCAGCTCTGATCGTCGAGTTCGAGCGCATAGACCGCTTCGAGAAAGCTCACCAATTGCGTGTCGTCTAGAGCATCCACCGCCTGCAATATAGCAGCGACGAGGCCCGTCGCGCGGCCTGTTTCGGCGGCAAATTCCGGCCTTTTTCATCCAGGAGCAAGCATGTCGAACTTCGCAAACCAAATCCGTGAAGTGGTCC
>DASYCL010000606.1:0-5709 GCA_036500245.1 Polyangiaceae bacterium
GCGGCACCGACGGCGTCACCTTGCGCAAATTGGGATTCGACAGCGTACGCTTCCGGCGCCGAGCCGCTTCCGAAGGCCGCTCTTCGTTTCCGAACGCGGACGACGAAGGCGGCGGAGTTTCTTCTTTCGGCGCCGCTGAACGCTTCGCGACTACCGCTTGGGTCGCGAGCTCGCTCGGCGGAGGCGCGCTCACGATCGGCGGCGGCGCGGCGCTCATTTGCGCCGGCAGCTCGAACGGGCCGCAGATGTTTTCGAGCAGCGTGTCGAGCTCACCGAGGCGAAGCTCGGTGAACATGCGCTTGTGCTGGTCCTTCATCAGGGTGCGCACGTAAACTTGCATGTCCGCGCGCGACACGTGCTCGGCGTACTCGGTGCGGGTCGTTTTGATGATGCGACCACCGTCCGCGAACAAATGCGTCACGATGCGCGGGTTCTTGATGCCGGAGTCCTCGGTCTGGATATGGAAAATGCGACCCCGATGTCGGACGTTGTTATTGAATCCGAGTAATGGGGGAGGCACGTTGGACACAACCAAACCCTTCACGGCAATCTCAGAGAATACCACGGCCGCAGCAGATCGTGGCCTTCCCCTAACAAAATGGCCAAAATCCGTGGTGCGGCCTGGCTTCGGCAGCGCTGCTCCCGCCGTAGGCGAGTCCCCTCGGTTTTCGGGGCGCCCCGACCGCTCGTCTCATCACATCTCGTCCCTCTTTTCGCGGCGCTCTTTATCGCGCCGGAGCGCGCGCGAAAGCATGCAGTCGAACGCCCGGAAATAACACAAAGCAGCTGATTCGCCGGGCTGATCACGGTTCTAGAAAGAAGGGCGGCCACGTTAGAACTGACCGCCGCGCTTCGTGACACCCGAAGGGGTGAACAGGCGCCCGTCGCGCAGCTCGTGGCGCGAGCGGCCAAGCGCTGATTGACGCGCAGGGCCTAAAAACAGCCTAAAGATCTGATGAACGGTCACTCCCCAGCCCCAAAACTTTGAGGCACGTTATCTTCCGGCTTCATCCAACCGGCGCATGCCTTCTAAGAGGAGGGCTTCGGGGGTGTCCTGGATCACTTGCTGCGGCGCAGTGAAGTTCGGATCGAGGGAAAATTCGCCTTCGCCCAAGCCGAGCATGGCGAAGAACGCCTCTTCTCCGCGCAGCGTGGACCAAAGCGCGTTGTAGATCGCGCCGTTCACGAAGTGGATCTCGCCCGAATTCGCACCAGAGCGGATTTTGAGCGAGCCCGTTTTTCGGCCGTACCACAGGACCTGCACCATCTCGGGCAGCCCCATCTCTTGAAGCGAGCCGGCGACGCCGCGCGCTGGCCCCCCGCGGACGGCTTCCCGCTCGATGATTTGCTTCAGCTTCGCCACCAAAAGGTCGCTCGACATCGGCTTAGTCAAAAAATCGATCGCGCCGAGCTCGAACGCTTTCTGCGCGTCGGTGCGACCGCCTGCGCGCCCGGTGACGATCACCCACGGCACTTTCTGACCCCACGCATGCTTGCGCGCCTCGGCGAGCAGCGCAAACCCGTCCATCGGTTGCAGCTCGAGCTCACTGACGACGATGTCGACGTCGCCCTTTTCCAAAACCTTCAGCGCTTGGTCGGCCGCGCGCGCCTGCGCCACTTCGAAGCCTTGCTCCACCATGCGCAGCTCGAGCACCGTCGTCTCTTCCGGATCCGGATCGACGATCAGCGCGCGATAACGATTGGCGAGCAAACGCGCTTTCAAGTCTTCACCGGTCACGGTGTGCTTGAACAAATCGACCAAGTTGGGATCGAAGACGGTGCCGCGATAGCGCTCGAGCACTTCACAGGCTTGCACGGGCCGTAACGTCTTCCGAAACGGATTGCGCGGATTTTGCGTCAGATCCGCGTACGTGTCGGCAATCGCGAGCAGGCGCGCGCCGAGCGCGATTTCCTTGCCCGAAGAGCCGTCGGGTAAACCCTTGCCGTCGAAGCGTTCGTACATTTGCTCGACCGCTTGCCCGACTTCGCGCGGCAAACTCACGGCTTCGAGCAAGCGTAGCGGCGCTTTGAATTGCTTCTGCGCTTGCGCGCGGTGCCCTTCGTATTCGGCGACGTTGAGCGTCGTCAAATGGTACGCGCCCATCTTGCCGAGATCGTGAACGTGCGCCGCGACGACCAGCGCCGCGCGCGTCATCTCGGGCAAGCCGATGCGCTCGCAGATCTTTTTCACGAGCCGCGCCACTTGCGCCGAGTGGCCGCGCAAATCCTGGCGCGTGTTTTCGATCAAAGACACGAGCACGTTCAAGGTCTCGAGGTACGAATCGTCCGAGATGCCCTTGCCGGAGCTCGACGTCGCTTTCGCGCTGAAATCCTGGGCTGAAAGCACTCGTTCGTCCGTCGTCGCCTCTTTAGCGATCGACATCGTGATGCTCTCTTCGCTCACCAGATTGCGCTCGTACACGTTGAGCATCGTGGTGAACTGCTCGTGCGCGCTGCGATCGAGCGTGGCGAACGCGTGGATGTCGCCGTTGTACGCTTTGCCGATCGCCGCCTTGACCGAGCGCGGCCGGCCGACGAACGCGCGCACCTCTTTCAAATTCGAAGCGACCTGAATGTCGTGGAGCGCGGGCGCATTGTCCGGGTTCGGCGTAACCACGCTGAGCACGTTGCTCGACGTGTCGTACAGTACCGGGAACACGAGCTCGCGTTCGGCGAGCTTCTTCGGCACCTTGTCGAGCGTCAGCCGATCGATGTCCGCCTTCGCGAGCTTCTCGGTCGAGACGAAGCGCGTCTTGTGCAACGCCGCCAAATACTTGAGCAGCGTTACCTCTTCGAGGAACTTCATGTCGAGCAGGGCTTCTTCGACCCGCTCGCCGCTCCGCTGCATATAATTGAGCGTCGCTTCTTGTTGCTCGGGAGCGAGGAGTCCGTCGGCAACGAGACGCTCGAGCAGCCGCGGACTACCAACGTTCGACATGCTGAAACCCGCAGTATACCGATTGTCCATGGCAGCGGCGCCTTTCGCGGCGCGGCGCGGAAGACTCGGCCGCGGAGCCTCGTTCTCGGCTGACCATTCATCACATCGCTGAGATGTTTTTTTGGCCCTACGTGAAAATCATCGCTTAGCCGCTCGCGCATCGAGCGACGCGACTTTCGCCTGTCCGGTCAGTTTTTAACGTGGCCGCCTCTCTCTCCAAACCGTGATCAGCCGCGCGAACCTGCTGGTTTTGTTTTATTTCCGGGCATTCGGCTGCCAACCTTCGCGCGCGCTCCGGCGCGAAAAAGAAGAGACTGAGATGTGATGAATGCTCCAGCATCCTCGCTCGCTCGTTACGGCAGCCGCAGGTTCGTCTGGCTCGCGGCTTGTTTTTTGGGGCCTTCTGCGCGGCCCACCGGCCCACTGACCAATCCCATAAAATCACTGAGAAAGTCGGCACCTCGACGATTCTCGAGCCAACTTTTCGGCCGTGCTTGACGCAAGCCGTACCGAACGCTAGTAGACCGACCCCTTTCCCCGCGGCGAGCGCCGCTTTTCGAGGTTCCGTAAGATGTCGAGTTACGTGGCAAAACCTGCCGAAGCCAGCAGCACCCGCAAGTGGTGGGTGGTGGACGCGACCAATCAACCACTCGGACGCTTGGCGTCGCGAGTCGCTTCCGTTCTGCGCGGCAAGCACAAGCCGACGTACACGCCCCACGTCGACACCGGCGACTTCGTGATCGTGATCAACGCCGACAAGGTGAAGGTCACCGGCACCAAAGCGATCAACAAGTTCTACTACTCGCACAGCGGTTATCCGGGCGCGATTCGCTCGGAGAACTTCGAGAAAGCGATCTCGCGTCACCCGGATTTGCCGGTCACCGAAGCCGTCAAGGGCATGCTGCCCAAGAACGTGCTCGGTCGTGAAATGCTCACTAAGCTCAAGGTGTACGGCAGCGCCGAACATCCCCACGTCGCGCAAAAGCCGGCCACGCTGCCGCTCTGATTCAGGAATTCTTAGAACATGTCCGAAGCTCAGACGTACGCCACTGGTAAGCGCAAGACCGCGGTCGCGCGCATTTGGATCAAGGCCGGCTCGGGCCAAATCACCGTCAACGGCAAATCCATCGACGATTACTTCGAACGCGAGACCGGCCGCATGATCGCGCGCCAAGCGCTCGAGCTGCTCGAACTGGTCGACAAGTACGACGTCCGCGCGACCGTCGCCGGCGGTGGCCACAGCGCGCAAGCGGACGCGATGCGCCACGGCATTGCCCGCGCGCTCACTTCGGAAGATCCGGAACGTCGCCGTCCGCTGAAACGCGCCGGTTACCTCACCCGTGACGACCGCAAAGTCGAGCGCAAGAAATACGGCCAGGCCGGCGCCCGCAAGCGCTTCCAGTACTCGAAGAGGTAAGATTTCGCGCCGGGTGGGGTTTGCCGGGCATCGCGAGGGCGTTCATAGCCGAGCCGCGCTGCTCGGCGCCTTTCCGGTCGCGCCTAAGCGCGCGGGAAGGGCCACGGCCGCATGCACGGAAATAAGACAAAGCCACGGGTTCGCGCGGCTGATCACGGTTTTGGAATGGAGGCGGGACCCAACAAGACCTGACCGAACAGGCGCCAGCTGTTTCAAAGCAACGCGCGAGCGGCCAGCAGGTCGCAGTCGATTGCATCGCAAAAAATCCAGTAGCCGCGACCTGCTAGCGGCGGCGGTTAAACCCCGGCGGCTTGAAACACTCACCCGGCGTGACAAGCTCTCCGTTTCCCGCGATGCCTGAGTTCAAACTGCGCAGTGAGTTCGAGCCGAAGGGCGATCAGCCGGCGGCGATCGAGTCGCTGATGAGCTCGTTCAGCGCGGGCATCAAGCAGCAGACGCTGCTCGGTATCACCGGCAGCGGCAAGACGTTCACGATCGCGAACGTGATCCAGCAACTGCAAAAGCCGACCTTGATCATCGCGCCGAACAAGACGCTGGCCGCGCAGCTCTATGCCGAAATGCGCGACTTGTTCCCCGAGAACGCGGTCGCTTTTTTCGTCAGCTACTACGACTACTACCAGCCCGAAGCGTACATCCCGACCACGGACACCTTCATCGAGAAGGACGCGATCATCAACGACCAGATCGATCGCATGCGCCACACCGCGACGCACGCGCTGCTCTCGCGCTCGGACGTGATCATCGTGGCCAGCGTGAGCTGCATTTACGGCATCGGCTCGGCCGAGACGTACGAGGGGCTCTTGATCGAGCTCGTTAAAGGCGAAGAGATGCGCCGCGACGAGCTGCTCCGTCGCTTGGTCGACATTCAATACGAGCGCAACGACGTCGATTTTCACCGCGGCACCTTCCGCGTGCGCGGCGACGTAGTCGAGATTTTCCCGGCCTACGAAGAAGCCACCGCGATCCGCATCGAGTTCTTCGGCGACGAAATCGACGGACTCAGCGAAGTCGATCCGCTGCGCGGCCGCGTGCTCGGCTCGCTCGATCGCTATTCGCTGTTTCCGAGCTCGCACTACGTGACGCCGCGACAGCAGCTGAATAACGCGATCGAAGGCATCCGTGCGGAGCTGCGCGATCGGCTCGACTATTTCGACAAAGGCGGGCGTTTTCTGGAGAAGCAGCGGCTCTCGCAGCGCACGCTCTACGATCTCGAGATGCTCGAGCAAATGGGCTTCGTGCAGGGCATCGAGAACTACTCGCGCCACCTCTCGAAGCGCAGCGCGGGCGACCCAGCGCCGACTCTGATCGACTATTTTCCGAAAGATTTTTTGCT
>DASYCL010000607.1:0-6405 GCA_036500245.1 Polyangiaceae bacterium
CGCTCGTGGTGGAACAGCGATGACGGCTGGGATTTGATTCAAGCGGCCGAAGTCGTGACCATCGAAAACTCGTGGACTTGGTACAACGGCTATTTGCCGGAAACGATGACCTCAGTGCCCGCGGGCAACGGCAACGGCTTCAAGGGCGGTGGCTACGGTGAACCGCCGACGAACGTGCCGGCGAACCCGCCGCATCACATCATCCGCAACAACCTGAGCGTGATGAACAAGGAGGCGGGGTTTTACGCCAATCACGAACCGGCCGCGGACGATTGGTACAACAACACCTCGTACGGCAATCACCCGGATTTCAATTTGCTCGGCGATCCGGCGAACGTCGGCATCTTGCGCAACAACATCGCCTTCAGCGGTACCTTGCTCAGCAACAACACGGGCAGCGGCGTCGATGATTCGTTCAACTCGTGGGACACCAACTTGGGCGTCACGGTTTCGAACGCGGACTTTCAAAGTGTCTCGGTGACGGGACTCGATGGGCCGCGCCAAGCCGATGGCAGTTTGCCGGAGATCACGAATTTTCATTTGGTTGCCGGGAGCGACTTGATCGACAAAGGCACCAACGTGAATTTGCCGTTCAACGGGAGTGCGCCGGATTTGGGCTGTTTCGAGACCGGCGCGCCGCTCGGCGGTGCGGGTGGAACGGGCGGCACGACGGGCGCAGGCGCGGCTTCGGGCACGGGCGGCGCGCCCCCCGGTGGCTCTTCGAGTGGCGGCACTTCGAACGGCGGCACGAGCAGCGCAGGCGCGACGACGGGCGGCAACTCGACGGGCGGAGCCACGTCGGGCGGCGGAGCCACGTCGAGCGGCGGCGCCACATCGGGCGGCGGCGTGACGTCGGGCGGCGGCGTGACGTCGAGCGGCGGCACCGGTACTGGCACCGCGGGTTCCACGACTTCGAACGGCGGGACTTCGTCGTCGAGCGGCGGCGCTTCGTCAGTAGGCGGCACTTCGTCGACGAGCGCGGGTACGAGCACTGTGAACGGCGCGGGCACTGGCGACGGCGCGGGCGCAAGCTCGTCCGACGATTCGGCGGGTTGCAGTTGTCACATTGCACCAGAAAGCACGAGCTCACGCGCGTGGCTCGTGCTCGGGATGTTCGGGCTCGCGCTCTTACGGCGACGCAAAGCGCGAGCCTAGGCCCCGGAGTCACGCCGGCGAGATAAAACCGAGCGCGAACAGCACGAGCCCGATCGCGCTCGCGCCGAGCGCGACGAGCCAAAGCGGCTTCTTTTTCATCAACGCGGCGATCGCGCACAGCGCGACCGCGATTTGAAACAGCGTGACCGCGATCGCAAAACGATGGTGCCGTTCGAGCAAGCGCTCGGCGCGCGCGTTGTGCGCTTCGACTTGCTCTTCGAGCGAGCGGGCTTGTTTTTCGAGCGGGCCCTGTTCACCCTTGAGGCGCGCGACTTCGTCGTGGAATTTGCCGACAAGCTCGGGATTGGTCGCGGCGGCGAATTCGCTCTCGCCGTGGGCGATCGCGGCGCGCGTGCCTTTGGCTTGATAGAGCGCCCATTCGTCGGAAGCCTTCGACTGATTGAGCACCGCGTCGTTTTTTTCGAGGATCGCGTCGTTCGAGTTCGCGCCGGATTCGAGCGACGCGACCGCCGCGAACACGGCGATGATCGCCGTCGACAACGACAGATAGACGGTCCAACCGGTTTTTGCCCGCTCCTCTTCGCGTTCGTGTTCGAGCACACGCTCGACGCTCGATTCGACGCTTTCCTTCAATTCGGCGGTCTCGATGTCTTCTTCGGGCATGCGCCGCGGACTGTAGTCCATCGGAAGCGCAGCTCCCGCCCCAATGAAGTGAATTCATCGGGGCCCCACGCTGGTGAGAAGCGTTTCGGGCCCCCACCCCCGAAACGCCCCATTTTCATGATTTGATCGGCTGGCGCTGCGCGGGATCGTAAAAATAGCGCTCGTTCACGATGCGATCGCCCTGCCAGAGTTGATACGCGATCTCTTGCATCGCGAGCTTGCCGCCGTCCTTCGTCGTCATTTCGAAGTCGTAGTGGATCGCGACGCGATCGCCGTCGACCAAGTACGAGACCACTTTGATTTTATCGAAGCGCATGCGCGCGAGCGCCGCGGTTTCGTTCGCGACTTGCGCAGCGCGCCCGATGCGTGGCGGAAGGTTGTTCTCCTGCGCGGTCATGTCCTCGGCGTAGAACGTTGGAATCGCTTCCAGAAATTCTCCGCGCTCGATCGTGGCGATGAACGCTTCGACGACGGCTCGACTCGGCATTGGCTACTCCTCGCTAGCGCTGATGAAAGATTCACGCGTCGCTGCGCGCCTTGTTTTGTGCGCCGTTCATCACTCAGTCAACTTTCAACTTTGACCGCGTTTCTTCTTGCCGAGCTGTAACCCGAGCGCTACGTTTAGATTGCGCGCTTCGTTGATTCGATATCACTGCGCGCTCGCAGCAAGCGACTCCAACTCACTTTTCAGCTCTCTGCCTCCTTCTTAGAGCCGCGCGAACGCGCCGCAAGGTGTACGTCGAGATGCATTCATCACGCCGGATAGCCGTATTCGTGTGCGCGCTGGGCATGTTTTCCGCGCTCGGCTGCGTCGAAGGCAGCAACGACGACAGCGCGATGAGCGGCGCGACGAGCGCAGGCAACGGCGCCGGCGGTTCGACATCGCAGCCGAACGGCGGCGGCAGCAATCCGGGCGCGGGCACGACCTCGACGTCAATGAGCGGGAGTTCGAGCACGACCGGAGGCAGTACCAATCCGAGTGGGGGCAGCGGAAACCCGAGCGCGGGCAACGCAGGTGCGAGCAGCGCGGGCAGCGGTGGCATGCCGGTGATCGTGATCCCGCCCGCCGATCGCGGCGCGACACTGCCCTACCTCGAATACGAAGCCGAAGACTCGGATACGAACGGCCAAGTGCTCGGCCCGAGCCGCAAGATGGCGCAATCGAACGACGTTGCCGCGGAGTCTTCGGGGCGCAAAGCAGTCAAGCTCAGCGCCGCCGGCCAGTACGTCAAAGTCACGAGCAAGAATCCCGCGAATTCGATCGTCGTACGCTTGTCGATCCCGGACAGCGGCGATGGTCAGGGCTTGAACTCGACGCTCAGCGTTTACGTCAATGGCACGTTCAAGAAGAAGCTGAACGTCACTTCGCGTTGGTCGTGGACTTACGGCACCGTGATTTCGCCGAGCTCGAACAACCCTGGCGACGGCAATCCACATCACTTCTACGACGAAGCGCGCGCCTTGCTCGATGATTTCCCCGCCGGGGCGACGGTCAGCGTGCAAAAAGACCCGGACGACAACGCGGACTATTACGTGGTCGATTTGATCGATCTCGAATACGTCCCGCCGCCGCTGCCCGAGCCCACGGGTTACATCTCCGCGACGGGCGATTGCGGTGCGACCCCGAACGGCACGGACGACGATCGCGCCGCTTTACAGAGCTGTATCGATCGCGCCAAGCAATTGAACCGCGGGCTCTACATCCCCGCCGGCACGTACAACATCTTCAGCAAAGCCAGCGCGATGGACTCGGCGGGGCTGAACGTCGATCACGTCACGATCGCCGGCGCGGGCATGTGGTACACGACGCTCTACGGCGCCTACGCGGACCTCAACTGCTACGGCTCGAACTGCAACTACACCGACTTCTCCGTATTCGGAGACACGGTGTTCCGCGACGACAACGCGCCGGACTCGAACTTCAGCGGCCCGACCGGCGCTGGCTCGAGTCTCACCAACATCTGGATGGAGCACAGCAAGACCGGGTATTGGGTCGGGCCGGGCGCGAGCGGGCTCGACATCAAGGGCTGCCGCATTCGCAACCTGTACGCAGACGGCGTGAACTTCTACGGCGGAACCAGCAATTCCACCGTGGAAAACTCGCACTTCCGCAATACCGGGGACGACTCGATGGCTTCGTGGTCGCCGAGCGGCAAAGGCAACAACGCGAGCAACACGTTCAAGTTCAACACGGTGCAAGCGCCCTGGCTCGCCAACTGCTTCGGCGTTTACGGCGGCAGCGACACCGCGATCAACGACAACATCTGCAGCGATACCGTGCAGTATCCGGGCATCCTGATCGCGCAGCAGTTCACGTCGAATGCGTTCGGCGGCACGACTTCGATTCAGCGCGACTCACTGATCCGCGACGGCGGCTTCGATTACGGAGACGGCCAAGGCGCGCTCAAGTTCTACGCCCAGCAAGGGCCGATCAGCGGTTTTCTCGTGAAGAACCTCACGATCCAAGACTCGACGTACATGGGCATTCAAGTCTGGGGCGCGAACACGATCACGAACCTCACGCTCGACACCATCGCGATCACCGGCTCCGGAACTTCGGGCATGCAATTCAATTCGACGGCCAAGGGCGGCGGCACGGCGACCAATGTGACCGTAAGTAACGGCGGCCTCGACGACCAATCCAAAGGCGCGTTCAACTTGGCTCGTCAGGCCGGAAATACCGGCTGGTAGCAGAATCGATCGCGCCGCCCCAGCTACGCGCTGCGTGCGCGCGACGGATTGACGCAGGCGCAAGCAGGCAGTTTCTTTTCCCGCTTTTTTTGCGGCGTTTCGCGACGCGACACGTTGCCGCACCCTTCGTTTGAGCTGGACTGACCGATTCGATCCTTTTAGTTGGTACTGCGTGTCGGCCCCGCGAGTGGAACCGACACGAGGGTCGGACGTACATCGGAGTGAGTCGGTCATGAAATTTGCCAGAGTCGCGCTGCTCTCCGCAGCCAGTGTTCTCCTCTTCAACATCGCTTGCAGCTCGTCGGATGACAGTTCGAGCAATTCGAATGCGGACGCCGGTCCTGCCGGCGGTCCAGTTTCGGGACCCCAAGACGATCACTGTAGTGGCGTGCCGCACGTCACGGTCGATCCAGCAACCTGCGCCACCGGGGATACCGGGGATACTGGCGCAGGCGGAGCCGCCGACAGCGGCGCGAGCGGCAGCGCGGGCGCGCCCACCGATTGCAACCAAACCCACGACGCCGAATACGGCGATACGCTCTACAATAGCGAGGGGGACGATGACGATTGCAAGTACCACGCCTCGTGGACCTCGACGCCGATTCGCGTGAACACAGACGTCACGTTCACGCTCACGACTTCACTGATCGACGATCCGAGCACACCGCTCGCGCCGCTCACGGACGGCAAGACACCGCTCTCGGCGCTCGACGTGTACGAACCGTGCGACCCCACGCATCGCACCCCCACGCAAAACCTCATGCCGAAGATCGCGCAAACGTCGCCCGGCGTGTTCAGCGCAGGCCCGATCAAGTTCGATCAATCGGGCCGCTGGGTCGTGCGCTTCCACTTGTACGAACAATGCATCGACGGCGATGTCTCGCCGCACGGCCACATCGCGTTCTTCGTGGACGTGCCTTGATTCGGCTCACTCTGGCGCACCGCAGGAAAGCCAATCCAGCATCTGCTTGCGGTCGTCTTCGCCGAGCTCGGGCGACCCGTCGGGCGGCATCTCACACAAAACGAGCTCGTTACCGATCGTCATGCTTTCACCAGCGACGTGTTTGTAGTCGGTGAGCGGCACCGAAGACTCTTCGCCACCTGGCGCGTGACACGGCATGCAAGCCCGATTGACGAGATCGGAGATACCGGAGCTGTAGCTCAAGGTCTGCGTCGAACAATCGGGTTGATCGTTCAACGCGGGGCAATCCTTCGCTGCAGGCTTCGGCCCGCAAGCGGCGAGGAAGGTGCTGAGCGCCAGAAAAAACCGCAAATTTCTCGGCATTTTTTCGCGGATCCGCGCGCCGCGCGCGCTCATCACGATTAGCACGAACCGCGCGATGAGCAACCGTCAGAGCGACGCGAGCTCGTAAAATGAAATCGCGTTGTCCGCTAGCACCAAGCTTTGTTCGTGCTCCGATAGCGTCGCAACGAAGTCGGTCGCCACGCGTAGCACGCGTTCATAGCTCGCCGCCACGCGACACACCGGGTGGTCCGATCCAAAAAGAATACGCTCAGCGCCGAACGCCTCGAATGCCAGATCGAGATACGGCTCGAGATCGCGAGGCTGCCAGCCGTCCCAGCGCGCCTCGCTGACGAGCCCGGACACTTTGAGCCAAACGTTCGCGCGCTCGGCCAAACGCCGGAGCTCCTTCGCCCAAGGCTCGATTTCGCCCGACGCGATCGCCGGCTTCGCCAAGTGATCGAGCACGAAGCGCTGTGTCGGATGGCGATCGACGAAGCTGACCGCTTCCGGCAATTGTCCTCGGTAAATCAAAATATCGTACGGCAAATCGCGCGCGGTGAGCGCGCGAATGCCACGCGCAAAATCCTCGCGCAGCAAAAACCCTTCTGGTTCCGCCTGCACGATGTGTCGCACGCCCGAAAGCGCCGGAAATCGATCGAGCTCGTCATTCACCTCCGCGGAGCAAAGAT
>DASYCL010000608.1:0-2736 GCA_036500245.1 Polyangiaceae bacterium
AGGCACCAAATACGTGAGCAACAGCCGCGACACGCGCAGCGGCCGAATGAACGGCGTCAACGCGAGCAGCGTGCTCGTGCCGAAGGTGACCCCGAATAGACTCGCGGCCGAGCGATCCACGATTTCCACGACCGCGATGCCCTGCCCTTGCTTGACGGCATCCGCGAGGCATTTGCGCGCCGCCTGCGGCGGGAGATGGTGGAACGCGTTGCAAATCAAACGAAAGCCGTGGAGCGATTCCGGCACTGCCGTCGCGTCGACCGGTTGATTGTGATACTCGACGCGCCCGAGCCCTTCGCGCCAGGCACGTTCGAGCCGCGGCAAGTTCGGATACAAATCGGTGAGCACGACGCGCAGCGAATCAGCGCCACGCGCGCGCAGCAGCTCGGCGATCGCGATCGCTGGGCCGCCACCGCCGGAGCACAAATCCAAAATCGTGTCGTCTCCGGTTTCGGCCAGCGCGGCCGCCAAGCGCTCGGCAAAATCGCGATACACGGCGCCGCCGTGCTGCCCCAAAAAACTCAGGAAATCGGTCATGCACTCGCGCACGACCTGCGGAAACCACGGCAGATCCTCGAATTCGAACAGCTGCACGCGCTCCATCCGCGCGAAACCTTACACCGCTTCGCGCACGAGCGGAGCCCGCGAATTTCTCGCGCTTTTCTTCCTGCGGATCTCGAGTCACGCTTCGCGCGCATGGCCGCGCCCGCCAATTTCCCAGCGCCTCGAGCGCATCCAGTCGAGCTCGGCGTGTACGTGCATTTTCCGTGGTGTCTCAAGAAGTGTCCGTATTGTGATTTTTTGAGTGTGGCGAGCGATCGTCCGGCGATCCCGCACGCAGCCTACGCCGATAGCGTGATCGCCGAGCTCGAACGCCGTGCCGAATCACTGCCACCCGCGCGCTTGATCAGCGTGTTCTTCGGCGGCGGCACACCTTCGCTGTGGGAGCCGAACGAGCTCGGTCGCGTGCTCGAGCGCATCCTCGCGCTGTTGCCGGATCATGCGGACGATCTCGAAATCACGGTCGAGTGCAACCCGACGAGCTTCGATGTCGAGCGCGGCCGCGCGCTACGCAGCGCGGGCGTCAATCGCGTGAGCATCGGCGTGCAAGGGCTCGATGCGTCGCGGCTCGAGTTTCTCGGTCGCTTGCACGACGTGAATTCGGGGCTCCGCGCCGTGCGCGATGCGCTCGAGAGCGGCGTGCCACGGGTCTCTGCGGATTTTATTTTTGGGGTGAGCGGACAAGCAGCGGACGCAGCGCGGCGCGAAGCCCAAATTCTAGCCTCACTCGGCACGACCCATTTGAGTGCATATGCACTCACCATCGAGCCGGGCACTCAGTTCGGCGCACTGGCCCGCAAAGGGAAACTGCCGTTGCTCGACGAAGCTGCGGTCGCGGATTCGTTCTTGGCCGTCGAAGAGACGCTCGAGCAGGCCGGCTTCGAGCACTACGAAATCAGCAACTACGCCAAGCCGGGCGCGCGTTCGCGGCACAACCTCGGCTATTGGCTCGGCCGCTCGTATTTGGGCCTCGGCACCGGCGCCTGGGGCACGCTCGACGGCGCGAGCGGGCGCTATCGCTATCGCAACACGCCTTCACCCGAGCGCTACCTCGCGGGTCGCGCGAGCTTCGCCACGGCGGATCTGTCACGCGAAGGGCCGCTCGTCGCAAACTTCGAGCCGATCGCGCCCGAGACCGCGCTCAGCGAACGAATCATGCTCGGCCTCCGCCTCGCCGACGGCGTCGATTTGAGTCGCGCGGAAGCCGAGCTCGGCGCCGAACTCTGGACACCGGAGCGAGCACGGGCGCGCGACAAACTTGCGGCTCAGGGCAAGCTCGCGCTTTACGGCAGTGTGGCTTCAATCCCGAAACCACACTGGCTCTTCGCAGACGGCATCATCGCTGAACTGATCTGAATCACGCAGCCCGACGACGGCGTCGCGCGCCGATCAACGCCGCGGCGCACACCGCGCCGAACGCGAAACCAAGCGACCCGCGAGGCACCACGCCCGAAAACGAGCAGCCGCTCGAGCTCGAATCGGTGCTGCTCGAACTCGAAGTGCCCGCAGCGCCCGTCCCGGCAACCATGGTTTTGGTGCACTGGAACATCACTTTGTCGCAGCTGGCGCCCTCCGCCTGACACTTACAGTTGGAGTCTAGGTTGCACCACCCTTCGGGCTCGGCGCTCGCCGGTTGGCAGGTCTGCATTTTGGTCCAATCGCAGATCTCGCCGCCGCAGCTCGGTTCCGTCTTGCAATCGGTGTCCACCAGGCAAGCCTCGCCGGTCGCGTGCGCGAGCTCGGGCGGAAGCGCGAGGAGCGCCAGCGCGGACAGACCCAATACCGCGAAATATCGTCGAATCGTGATCATTTAGCCTCCGTCATTCGCGTGCGGGCCTTATCCCGGATGCGCGAAACGCCGTCGATACCGCGTGGCCGCGAGAGCTCGAATGTCACTCTTTGGGGTATCAGGGCGCGCTTCATTTCCAGTGCAGACACTCTCGACCTTCGTGCTCTTAGTGCCGCTCGTGAGCGGGTGTGGGTCAGGGGAAAAAAGCGATTCGAGCGGCGCCGCGGGCGCTGGCGGGAACACGACGGACGCCGGCTCCGCGCGTGGCGGAAGCGCGGGCTCGAGCCCCGACCTGAACGTGGGCTCGGATGGCGGCGCGAGCGACATCTTCGACCCGGACGGCGGCGTGACCAACTTGAAGCTGAGCGTCACCGCGGATCCGCTTG